>JBBRUO010000054.1:0-17226 GCA_038247725.1 Gemmatales bacterium | reverse complement strand
CCAGGGCTGCTCAGAGATTGAAGAGAAGCGGACTGAACCACGAAGAGCACGAAGGACACGAAGTGGAAGAACCGAGCGGAACACACAGTTATTCTTCGTGCTCTTCGTGTCCTTGGTGGTTCAACATCTTGCCCAACTTCAACCGCTGAACAGCCCTGCGCCCACTCCGAGCGGGCCTTCCGCTCCCACCCCCGCCTGTGGTATCCTGACACTCTCTCCCGGAGGGCGAGTCATGCGCCGTTTCGCCGCGGGACTGGCGGTCGGGATCGCGACGGCGGTCGGATGGGCCGCGCCGGTGCCGAAGGATCTGACCCCGCCGAGCTACTTCCCATCGGTTCTCGGCACGAAGTGGGAGTACGCCCACGAGGGCGAGAAGGAGGTGGCGCTCGCCGTCGAGATCACGAAAGTGACCGACACGGACGGCTCCCGCACCATCACCCTCGAACAGACGGCCGGGCCGAAGGTCCGCGACTACCCGGAGCGGTACCGCATCGGCCGCGACGGCGTTCACCTGCTGAGCGCGGAGGACAACGATGTCGATCCGCCTCGGTTGGACCTGAAGCCGAAGCCCAAGGGCGGTGACAGTTGGGACGACGGACACGCCTGGAAGGGCACCAACTACACTTGCACCACGGCCGTCGGTAAGGCCGAGAAGGTGACGGTCCCGGCCGGCACCTTCACCGCCCTGCCGCACGCCCAGGCGTACACCAACTTTCAGCCGCCGCAGGTGTGGACGGCGTGGCACGCGCCCGGCGTCGGGCGGGTGAAGTTCGTCAACTACGCGGGGAAGGAGTACGTCTTGCTCAAGTTCACCCCCGGCAAGGAGAAGAAATGAGGCCGCTGTTGCTCCTCGCCCTGACCGCCGCCGTCGCCCCGGCCGCGCCGATCCCGAAGGAGTTCCGGGAGAAGCGGCCCAACTACTTCCCGATGGCCGTCGGCGACAAACGGGAGTACGCGGACCCGTCCGACCCGACCACCGTGACGCAGACGCGGACCATCACCGCCGTCGAGGAGAAGGGCGGCGCGCGGTACTTCACCCAGGAGATCAGCACCGGGCAGAAGACGGTGTTGAAGGTGGACAAGACCGGCGTGTTTGTCGTGTCGTCCGGCGGCCTCACCTACGACCCGCCGTACAAGGCCGTCGGCCCGGACATGAAGCCGGGCGACAAGTGGGAGTGCGGGGACGCCAACGGGATGATCCGGTCGATCGGCAGGGCGGAGAAGGTGACGACTCCGGCGGGCAATTTCACCGCGTTCCCGGTCGCCATCGAGTACTCCAAGTTCCCCGACTCCGGCACGCAGGTGCTGTGGTACGCCGAGGGCCACGGGATGGTCCGATACGATAGCGGCGGGATGACCACTCTGGTACTCACCAAGTTCACCCCCGGCAAGGAGAAGAAATGAAGGCGCTTCTATTCCTCATGACGGCCGCTTCGCTGGCCGCCGCCGCTCCGGTGCCGAAGGAGTTCCTGCGGCGCACCGACTTCAGCCCGATGGCCTTCGGGGACAAGCGGGAGTACGTCTCGCCGACCAGCCCGGACGTGGTGACGCAGGTGCGGGAGATCACCGCCGTCGAGGAGAAGGGCGGGGCGCGGTACTACTCCCAGACGCTGACCGGCGGCACCGTCACCGTGATGAAGGCGGAAAAGCGCGCGGTGTATATGGTCGAGCAGAGCGGGCAGAAGTTGGACCCGCCGTACAGGATCGTTTTCGCGGACATGAAGGAGGGCGATTCCTGGAAGTGCAACGACCCGACCGGCATGACGCGGACCATCGGCAAGTTGCAGGAGGTTGTCACCCCGGCCGGCACCTTCAACGCGTACCCGGTCACGTGCAGCTATCCGGATCAACCGGGCATGTCCGAGGTGGTGGTGTGGTACGCCGACCGCGTCGGGTTGGTGCGACTGGACTCCGGCGGCCGCACCTCCCTGGTGCTGAAGAAGTACACGCCCGGCAAGGACCCCAAGTGAGCGACCGGTGCCCCAGAGCGCCGGGAAAAAGCCGCAAAAATTCCTCGCCCTTGCCCGCTTGTTGAGAATTGAACCGCGACGCGAAACGCCTCGGGGCGGACCGCACCTTTCGGCCGGGAATGGCAGGTGCCACGGGCGCTGATAACCGCGCCTGACGCGCACCGTATCCCGCCCGGATCACCGGCTTCCGCCCGGCGCGAGCGCCCCGGCCCCCGTCGCCCGCCGATCCCCGCTCCCCATTTCGTCGCCGTTTGACAAGGCCCGTCCCCGGTCTACGGTTGGCCCGTGGGTGCCACGCCCGACAACACTCCGCACCGCGACCGCGCCGCGACCCGCCTCTCGACTCGAGAGGTCCGACGCGATCCGCGCTGGCGCGGGGGGCCGAGGCCGGCACCGGAAACACTGGAGAACAGTCATGGTCAGGGCAGTCGCCCGGACGGTCGTGGACTTCCTGAAGAGGGAGGACGGCCCGACGGCGGTCGAGTACGCCGTCATGCTGGCCCTCATCATCGTGGTGTGCATCGCCGCCGTCACCGCCGTCGGCGGGAACGCGAACGCGGTGTTCGGCAACGAGGTGCTGAAGTCCGGCCTCAAGCCGTCGTAACCCCCCGGCGGGGTCTGACGGCAATCGTACACGTCCCGGCGACGTCGCCGGGTCGCAGTGGGTGGCTCGTTCCAAATTCTCAACTGGAGGATGGTCTCATGCGCGGGATGATCAAGTCGGCGGTCGAGTTCCTGAAACGCGAAGACGGCCCGACGGCGGTCGAATACGCCGTCATGCTGGCGCTCATCATCGTGGTGTGCATCGCCGCCGTGACCGCCATCGGCGGGGCGAGCAACCAGACCTTCAGCACCGTCGGCTCGGCCATCAATCCGAGCTGAAGTTGCGGGCGGTGGGTTGTCATCACGCGGGTCGGGCCTCGGCGGCCCGGCCCGCGTTTTTTCGTGCTATGGTCCGGCATCGTCCTGTACCCCCGAGGCCCGTCCAGTCATGGCCGTCGATCTGACCCGCCCGCCCCCCGCCCCCGCCGTGGCGGACGACTCGCTCGGCATCGACCGCGCGTTCGTCCTGTCGATGGCCCGCGTCCCCGTGCTGGCCGCCCTCTGGGTGGCCGTCGCCTGGGCCGCCCACCAGGCGTTCCTGCAACTGATGCCCGAACGGTACTCGCTGTTCGGCCCGCTCGCCGTCCTGTGCGTCGGCATGGTGTTGGCCGCCGTCATCGACGGGTGGGCGTTCAAGGTGCCGAACTGGCTCACCCTGTCGCTGGTCGTCAGCGGCTGGTACCTGGGCATCCTGCACGACTGCGGGGTGGCGGTGGACGCCGGCACCGGCGGCGTCGGCTCCGCGCTGGCCGGCACCGCGCTCGGCTTCGTCTTGCTGTTCCCCATGCTGTTCATCCAGGGGATGGGCCAGGGGGACGTGAAGATGCAGATGGGGTTCGGGTCGTGGGTCGGCGCGTACTTCGGGTTCAGCGCCGGGGCCGGTGTCATCTTCTGGGCGTTCTGCCTGGGGGCCATCGTCGGCGGCGTGTTCGGGCTGGTGATGATGTTCGCCCGCCGCCAGTTCGGCACCAACAAGGGGAACTTCACCGCCATCCTCGGCGACCTCCAGACGATGCTCACCGACGGCCCGGCGAAGGCGGCCGAGCGGGCCAACGCCCGGCGGAAGAACTGGGTGCGGCTGCCCTACGGGGTGCCGCTGTGCGTCGGCTTCCTCGGCTACCTCTGGTACAAATTGTTCCTGGTGTAACTCTTTCCAGGATGGCCGACTCTTGCCGAGAGTCGGTGCCTTCCTCTCGCACCGGCCTCCGAACCGGCGGAACAGGCACACCGGCTCGGAGGCCAGTGCCACAAGACGGAAAAACAAGAAAAGCGTCGCACTCGGCGAAAGCAACCCACCCTGCCAACTCCGCGTTCCCCCGCGCCCCTGCCGAGAGTCGGCGGGGGCGGTGCTTTTGGCAGTATGGCGAAAACCGACACGGCATGCGCGACTGGAATAACTGAAGCCTTCGGGCGAAACGGTCCGAAACAATGGGCGTGTTAACCCCGACACACGGCGTAAACCCGGCGGGACGGGAAGATGCGCATCAGGCCGCTCTTTCCTTGCGAACGGAGAAGTGCGTTCTAGTGTTCGCTACCGACAACGCTCCGGCTGGACGGGTCCGCCGATCGGCGTCGAGCGACACCCGCGGCCTGTCCGGCCCGAGCCGCGGGGGCACAGTGGGCCGCCGCGACGAGACCGGCGAGTCGATCCGCGACGCCCTCCCCCCTCGGCGGGCGGCCCGGATCGATTCACCGGCGGACGCGGCTCCGGGCGAACGACAACCGAGGGGTGGCATTGTGAAACAGAAGAACATGGCGCTGGTGGCGGTGGCGGTGGTGTGCGGTCTGGTGGCCGCCTTCCTCACCTCCCAGATGGGGGCGAAGGGTCGGGTCGAGGTGGACGAGGTGGACGTGCCAGTCGCCCTGAAGGAGATCACCATCGGCACCCGCATCCCGGCCGAGGACGTGGCCAAGTGGGTGAAGATGAAGAAGTTCCCACGGGACGCCGCCCCGCAGGCGTTCGTCCCGACGCTCGAGGAGATGGGCGGCAAGTACGTGATGAACCGCACCTACCGGCCGGACGAGCCGTTCAACCCGCTGGACGTGTCGTCCACCGGCATGATGGCCCCGCCGGAAGGGTTCGGGATGATGTCCCTGCCCATCCAGCCGGACGCGGCCGTCAGCGGGTTCATCCGCCCCGGCACGCACGTGGACGTGTGGGTGTCGGTGCTGAAGAAGAAGTCGGCGTCGAACGTGGCCTTCCCGATGTTCCTGAACATGATGGTGCTGGCCGTGAACCAGGACGCCACCGGCGGGAACAACGGCCAGCCGTACCAGGCGGTGAGCATGGTGTCGATGGCCGTCAAGCCGGAGCACACCGAGCTGTTCCAACTGGCCATCGCCCGCGGCGCGCAGATGCGGCTGGTGATGCGGCACCCGGAGGAGGACAAGGTGGCGAAGTACGAGAAGGTGCCGTCCCCGACCGCCATCCGCGACATCCTCACCGACAAGGAGGAGAACGCCGAGCCGGTGAAACGGGTGGAGCCGAAGCCGGAGACGGTCACCATCAAGGTGGCGGTGAAAGACCTCCCCGCCCAGACGGAACTGACGCCGGAACTGATCGCAAACGCGTTCCGGGACATCGAGGTGGCGAAGGACCAGGTGCCGGAGAACGCCATCCGGCGGCTGTCCGAACACGTCGGCCGGTACTTGCAGAAGGACCTCGCCGAGAACCAGTTCGTGCCGCTGGCGTACCTGGGCTCGAAGAAGGCGGAACCGGCCCCGCCGGTGGCGGTCGCGCCGGACCCGACCAAGCCGGCCCCCGGCCCCGGCGACGTGGCCGGCCCGAAGGCCGCGCCGCCGGAGTTGAAGCCGGAGCTGCCCAAGGCGGTGAAGCCGAAGGCGGACTACGTGTACCTGTCGATGTCGGGAGCCAGCGGCACCACGTGGTACCGCTTCCTGAAGCTGCCCAACGGCGAGCTGAAGAAGCTCGGCCCGGTGAAGGCCGGCGACGAGTTCGAGACGCCGCCGGCGAAGGACGAGCCGAAGGCCGAGGACAACGGTCGGGCGCTGTGACGCCCGGCCGGTGACGCGACGCCCCGCCGCCGGACGGATCCGGCGGCACGACGGACCCCCCGGTCGTTCCGGTGGGCCGATAACCCCCCGCGACGGGTCTCCCCCGTTCGCCCGCCCGAACTGAGGTGTACGGATGCGCCTGACAACGATTTTCCGCCGCCGGCTGCTGCTGGCCGGCGTGGCGACGGTGGCCGGGATCATGGGGACCGGGTACGCCGGTGCCCAACCCAAAGCCCCGCCGACGTCGACGAAGCCGGCCGAGCCGCGGGAGGCGGAGACGGACCCGAAGACGCGGGCCCGCGTCGTCCCCCTCGGCGGGTCGGCCAAGATCAGCCCGAACCGCGGGGTCATCAAGGATGCCCGGTTCGACACCCGCGAGGACATCGCGGGCAAGGAGTTCAGCGAGGACGGCAAGTCGCTCATCATCGCCGGCCGCACCGGCGGGGCGACCGTCATCACCCTCACCTTCCTGGACGACAGCAAGATCACCTACACGGTGGTCGTCCAGCCGGACTACGAGCAGTTGAAGTTCGTCATCCGGCGGGCGGTGCCGACGGCGTCGGTGGAGATCATCCCCGGCGTCGGCGACGTCATCATCCTGAGCGGCACCGTCAGCCGGCCGGAGGACGCCGACACGGCGGTGCGGATCGCTAGCAGCGCCGTCGGCGGGAACACCAACAACGTCATCAACGCCATCCAGGTGGGCGGCAGCCAGCACGTCATGATCGACGTGACCGTCGCCCAGGTGGACCGCACCGAGTTGCGGGAGCGGGGGTTCAGCTTCGGCATCGGCGGGACGCAGGTGGGCGGCGGCAGCGTGCTGGCCGGCCTGGCCGCCAGCGGCGCGTCCCTCGGCACCATCCCGACGTTCACCACCGGGTCGAACGCGAACATCCTGGCCGGCATCGTCCCCGCCCAGTTCACCGGGGCGTTGCGGGCCTTGAAGACGGAAGGGGTGGCCAAGTTCCTGTCCGAGCCGAAGATCGTGACGCAGACGGGGCGGCCGGCGTTCATCCGGGCCGGCGGCCAGCAGGCGGTGTTGTCGCCGTCGGCCGGCATCAACGGCCCCGGCGTCCAACTGCTCCCGGTCGGCACCGAGATGGAGGTGCTGCCCATCGTCCACGGGAACGGCAAGATCTACCTGGAAGTGAACCCGCGGATCAGCTCGGTGAACAACGGCCGCGGCATCACCACCGCGTTCGGCTTCACCCCCGGTTTCAACGAGCAGCAGACGCGGTCCAGCATCATGCTCGAGTCCGGCCAGACGTTCGCCATCGGCGGGCTGCTGGAGACGACCGTCCAGGCGAACGCCCAGAAGGTGCCCTACCTGGGCGAACTGCCGCTCATCGGGGCGGCGTTCAGCAGCGTGTCGCACGACGAGCGGGAGACGGAGTTGCTCATCCTCGTCACCCCGCGGCTGGTCGAGCCGATGGACAGCCAGCAGGTCGGTCGCCGGCTTCCGGGGAAAGAAAGCCGCAGCCCGGATGATTATGAGCTATTCGTTGAGTCTCTACTGGAAGCCCCGCGCGGCTGTCGGAAGCCGTGGGTGAACGGCCAGTACGTGCCGGCCCACCGCTCGGGCAACGCCGCCGCCCCCGTCGCCCCGCTGCGGGCCGCGGTGGCCACCGAGCCGGCCCCCGCCCCCGTCGTCGTCCCGTACATCACGGGCGGCGACCGCTGAGTCGGGGCGGGTGACGACCAGGACCGGACTCCCCCACCGCCGGGCGACCCCTTCACGGGTCGCCCGGCATTCCCGAACGGATCGACGCCGCCCGGACGCAGGGATCGAACACCATGCAACGCATCGCGATCGTCGACCCGACCGAGTCCTCCCGCGAGTCCCTCCGCGCCCTCCTGCTCGGCGTGGACTTCGTGTGGCTGGAGGCCGAGTGCGCCCGGTACGAGTACTTCTTCGACGTCATCCAGCAGTCCATGCCGGACCTGGCCGTCGTCGCCCTCGACGGGGATAAGGGCAAGGCCCTGCAGATGATCAGCGAGCTGTCGGTCGAGTACCCGCAGCTGCCGATCCTCACCATCAGCCACGACCACCAGGCGCTGCTCCAGTCCCTCCAGCGGGGGGCGAAATACTTCCTCACCCACCCGGTCGGCCTGGAAGACCTGCTCGTCGCCCTGCGGCGGGCGGTGAACGACGCCGGCGGGGTGGTGGAAGGGAACGGCAACCACCCCAGCCTCGGCGGGCTGACCCGCGGGCACGGCGGCTCCCAGGTGATCGCCGTCCTCGGCTCCCGCGGCGGCGTCGGCACCACCACCCTGGCCGTCAACCTGGCCGCCACCCTCGCCTCCGACCCGAACAACGGCGTCGCCCTGGTGGACCTCGACCTGGCCCTCGGCGACGCCGACATCGCCCTCGACGTGAACGGCATGGAGAACATCTCCATCGCCGACCTGGCCCGGAACATCGAGCGGCTGGACATGAACTTCCTCAAGCGGGCACTCGTCCGGCACGAGGGGACCGGGCTGGCCATCCTGCGACACCCGCTCGAGATCCAGGAGATCGGCGTGCTGCACGAGGGGCACATCGAGCGGATCCTGAACCTGCTCAAGGTGAGCTACACGCACCTGGTGCTGGACTTGAGCAAGTGCCTGCTGCCGACGGACATGATGGCCATGCGGATGGCGGACGACATCCTGCTCACCGCCCAGTTGGAGCTGAGCAGCCTGCGGAACGTGGTGCGGCTGATGCACCTGCTCGGCGGCGAGGAGCACCTGTCCGAGAAGGTGCGGGTGGTGGTCAACCGGGTGGGGGCCGAGTCGGTCGAGGAGGGGATCAGCCTGAAGAAGGCCGAGGACGTGATCGGCAAGCCGATCTACTGGCAGGTGCCGAACGACGCGAAGGCGGTCATCGCCGCCCGCGTCGCCGGCGCACCGCTGGTGCGGCACAACCCGAAGTGCCGCGTCCAGCAGGCCATCGCCGGGTTGGCCCAGGCGCTGTGCGGCCGCGTCGCCCCCGCCGCCGTCACCGACTCGTCGAAGGGGAAGGCCAAGTGGAGCATGTTCGGCCGCCGCTCGTCGTGAGCGGCCGACCCTTACACCGTTGATTCGCCCCGAGGGATGCGGAAATGTCGCGGCTGCAGCAAGGCATCTCGAAGCTGAACAGCTTGAGCAACCAGGGTGCCAACTCCGGCATGTCCGGCCTGTCCCGGCTGTCCGCCCCCAGCTTCGGCGGGCCGGGCGGTGGGGGCGGCAAGAACTTCGAGGAGTTGAAGCGGCAGATCCACTCGAAACTGGTGGAGCGGCTGGACCTGAGCCGGGTGAAGGACCTGGCGTCGGACGCCATGCGGCGGGACATCCGTCGCGCCATCGAGCACCTGTGCGACACCGAGAACCCGCTCCTCAACCGCATCGAGCGGGAGAAGCTGATCGAGGAGATCCTCGACGAGACGCTCGGCCTCGGCCCCCTCGAGCCGCTGCTCAAGGACCCGACGGTGTCCGAGATCATGGTGAACGGGCCGAAGAAGATCTACGTCGAGCGGCGGGGCAAGATCGAGCGGAGCGAGGTGGTGTTCCGCGACGGCGACCACCTGCTCCAGATCATCGACCGCATCGTGTCCAAGGTCGGCCGCCGGGTGGACGAGACCAGCCCGCTGTGCGACGCCCGCCTGCCGGACGGCTCGCGGGTGAACGCGGTCATCCCGCCGATCGCCCTGGACGGGGCCAGCCTGAGCATCCGCCGCTTCGGCGCGCAGCCGCTCAAGCTGGAAGACCTGCTCAACTACAAGGCGTTCACCCCGGAGATGGCGATGCTCATGGAGGGGGCCATCAAGGCCCGCCTGAACGTCCTCATCAGTGGCGGCACCGGCTCCGGCAAGACGACCCTGCTGAACACCCTCAGCGCGTTCATCCCCGGCGACGAGCGGCTGGTGACCATCGAGGACGCGGCCGAACTGCAACTCCAGCAGGACCACATCGTCCGCATGGAGACGCGGCCGCCGAACATCGAGGGGAAAGGGGCGATCAGTTGCCGCGACCTGGTGAAGAACGCCCTGCGGATGCGGCCCGACCGGATCATCGTCGGCGAGTGCCGGGGGTCCGAGGCGCTGGACATGTTGCAGGCCATGAACACCGGTCACGCCGGCAGCATGACCACGTTGCACGCGAACACCCCGCGGGACGCCCTCTCCCGACTTGAGACGATGATCATGATGGCCGGCACCGAGTTACCCATCAAGGCGATGCGGCAGCAGGTCAGCTCGGCGGTGGACCTGATCGTCCAGATCAGCCGCCTCCAGGGCGGGCCGCGGAAGATGGTGTCCATCACCGAGGTGATGAACATGGAGCAGGACATCATCATCATGCAGGAGATCTTCCGGTTCCGGCAGATCGGGGTGGACCAGAACGGTCGGGCGTTCGGCCAGTTCGAGGCCACCGGGGTGCGGCCGACGTTCATCCCCCGGCTGGAGCAGAAAGGGATCAAGCTGCCGAGCAACATGTTCACCGAGCGCATCCTGTCGCGGGACTGAAGCGCGACCCCGTTGGGGCTGGCCACTCGTGCGCGGTGAGGGAATGCAACCCACCTCCCCTCAACGAGGGGAGGTGTAAAGCGATCCCCGTACGGGACACGAGGGGACGACTGGCAGCGACATTGAAGCCCCGAAGGGGCGACGGCCACTAGCCGGGGCGTAAGCCCTGGGGACCAACGAACACACCACGGGTGCGGCATCATGGACACGTCGATCTTGATTTCCGGCCTGATCGGCCTGCTGGTCGTCGGCGCGGTGATGGCCGTCGCCTTCGCCCTGAGCGGGCGGGCGGACGGCCGCGCGTCCGACCGGCTGGACGTCCTGGTCGGCCGCAAGTCGGTCAAGGATTCGTCCGCCGACATGCTGCTGAAGCAGGCCCTGCGGGAGGTGGACAAGCGGAACTTCCTGGACAAGATCACGCCGAAGATGCTCAACCTGACCGAGGTGATCGCCCAGGCGGACGTCAACCTGAAGCCGAGCGCGCTGTTCGGGGTGGGGCTGGGGGCGGCGTTCGTGTCCGGGTTGGCGGTCGGCCTGATGGTCAACTTGTACGTCGCCCCGGTGGTCGCCCTGCTCGCCTTCGCGTCCCCCTTCCTGTGGCTGTTCTGGAAGCGGAAGAAGCGGCTGTCCACGTTCGCCAAGCAGTTGCCGGAGGCGATGGAACTGATCGCCCGCGCGCTGCGGGCCGGGCACTCCCTGGCGGCCGGCCTGCACGTCGTCGCCGAGGAGATGCCGGAGCCGATCTCCAAGGAGTTCGGCCGCATCCACGATGAGCAGAACCTGGGCATCGGCATGGAGGAGTCGCTGCGGAGCCTGTGCGAGCGGGTGCCCAACCTGGACCTGCGGTTCTTCGTCACCAGCGTCGTCATCCAGCGGCAGACGGGGGGCGACCTGGCCGAAATCCTGGACCGCATCGGGCACGTCATCCGCGAGCGGATCAAGATCCTCGGCCAGGTGAAGGCGCTGACGGCCGAAGGGCGGCTGTCCGGCATCGTGCTGATCGCCCTGCCCATCGGCCTGTTCTTCATGATGCTGTGGATGAAGCCGGACTACATCGAGATGCTGTGGAAGGAGCCGATGGGCATCAAGATGTCCGTCGGGGCCGTCGTGTCCATGCTGATCGGCGCGTACTCCATCCAGAAGATCATCGACATCAAGGTGTGAATGGGGATTGTCCCCTTCTCCCCCACGGGAGAGGGGAACCTCGGAAACCAACTTGGAGCTTCACCCGTGGAACTGTTCGCATTCTTCACCGCCGAGGAGATGGCTCCGGTGTTCGTGTTCGCCGCTATCGTGGCGGGCACGTTCTGGATGCTGTCGCTCATCTCCAAGCGGAACAGCCACGCGGAGGACCGCCTGGACCGCATCGGCCGGCCGCGGTCGCTGATGGAGTTGGAGCTGTCCCAGGCGCAGAGCCGCAACACGTTCGGCGGGCTGAAGGAGCTGTTCTCGAACATCGGCGCGTCGATGCAGCCGCAGTCCGACCTGGAGAAGAGCGCGCTGCGGGTGAAGCTGGCCAACGCCGGCTTCCGCAGCGAGGTGGCCCCGGCTGTCTACCAGGGCGTGCAGCTGGCGTCGCTGGTCGGCTTCCTCCTTCCGGGCGTGTTGTTCTTTCTGATTAAGGACGGGTTCACCCTCTCGTCGATGTGGAAGATCATGGCGTGCGGGTGTGCCGGGTTCTACCTGCCGAAGATCGCCCTGCACCTGATGGTCAGCGACCGCAAGCAGCAGATCTTCCTCACCCTGCCGGACGGCCTCGACCTGCTGGTGGTGTGCGTCGAGTCCGGCCTCGGCCTGGACGCCGCCATGCGGAAGGTGACGGAGGAGATGAAGGAGCACGCCAAGGTGCTGTGCGAGGAGATGGCCCTGGCCAACCTGCAACTGCAGATGGGCCGCCCCCGCCGGGAGGTGCTGCACGACCTGGGCGTGCGGACCGGGGTGGACGACGTGAAGAGCCTGGCGGCCATCCTGATCCAGGCCGACCGGTTCGGGGCGAGCATCGCCCAGGCCCTGCGGGTGCAGTCGGACGCCATGCGGACGAAGCGACGGCAGATCGCCGAGGAGAAGGCGGCGGCGACGGCGGTGAAGCTCATCTTCCCGCTCGTCCTGTTCATCTTCCCGGCCATCTTCGTGGTCTTGGTGGGGCCGGCCGCCATCTTGATCTCGAAGAACCTGTTGGACAAGTGACCCACGGGTCGCGGGCAGGACGCCCGACGCCCATTTCACGGAGGGAACGACGATGACCCGATTGATGCGAGCCGCCCTGACGGCGGCGGTGGTGGTGGGCGGGACGCTGGCCACCGGCTGCACGGGCGGCCGGGGCGTCCAGGCCCGGTACAACGATCTCGTCGATCCGAACTACCCCCAGCGGTACTCGTACCTGGCCCGCGAGTCGGTCCTGCACCCGCACGAGACGCAGGTGCGGAACGCGCTGATCGCCGACGCCACCGTCGCCAACTACCTGTTCGAGCCGGGGACGGACAAGCTGACCGACGCCGGCCGCCAGCGGCTGGACTACCTCGCCCGCCGCGGCCTGTGCGCCGACGGGCACCTGTACCTGCAGACCGCCCGCGACCTCACCTACGACCCGGCCAACCCCGGCAAGTTGGTCGCCGACCGCGGCGAGTTGGACGCCAAGCGGGGGCAGGCGGTGCTGGCCTACATGGGCACCCAGCCGGGCGGCAAGCAGTACGACATCACCCCGCTCGACCCGCGCGACACGCGGATGAGCGTGATGGGTCCGGCGACCGCCGTCCGCGGCCTCAGCGCCCAATACGGCAGCGGCATCACCGGGGCCGCCGGCCTGCCGCTCACCGGCTCCGGCGGCGGACCCGGCGCTGGCGCGCCGAACGTCCCCAGCTCCGGCCAGGCCGGGGCGGGCGGCACGACGATCAACACGGGCGGTTCGACCGGCGGCTCGACCGGCGACCGCTAAGGCCGACGGATTCATGACCTGGACAACACGATTTCGGGCACCGGCCGCACGCCGGTGCCTTCTTCGTTCCCCTCACCGCGCGTGACACCATGCTCCGACTCCTCGCCGCCCTGATCGTCGTGCTCGCCGCCGCCCCGGCCGCCGTCGCCGCGCCGCCCGCCTTCGACCCCCCGTTCGGGGCCGGGTACTGGTCCGGGTTCGTCGCCTTCTGGGGGGACTGGTTCAAGAACCGCAACGCCGTCCTGTTCACGGTGCTGATCGTCGGGGCCGTCGCCATCTTCATCATCACCCGCGGCAAGAAGTTCAAGTGAGCGGGCGGGCCGGTCGCAAGCTCCCGGTGCCGATTGCGTCTGTTCGGCATCCCCGCACTTCGCGTCCTACACTTCGGCACGCCCCACCCCGCCCCGCCGCACGGGACCGTCATGGCCACGCAAACGCAACTCCGCCCGGTCGTCGATGACTGGGACACCAACCCGGCCCCGGAGGCCCCGGCGTCGCCGGAGTCCTTGAAGGAGGCCGGCCTGTCCCTGCCGTTCCTGTGCGACATGGTCATGCGGACCATCTACGCGCGGGGGCCGCAGCTCGGCCGCGACTTGGCCCAGTTCCTGTGCCTGCCGTTCAAGCTGGTGAAGGAGCCGCTCAAGTACCTGAAGGACGAGAAGTGCATCCAGGTGGACGGCGGCGACTTGGTGGGCGAAGTCAGCTACCGGTTCAGCCTGACCGACCTCGTCCGCGGCCGCGCGCACGACGTGATGAAGCAGTGCGCGTACGTCGGCCCGGCCCCGGTGCCGCTGGACGACTACGTCGAGCAGTGCTACCGCCAGACGGTGAGCGGCCTGAGCTGCTACCCGGAGGTGCTGAAGGCCCCGTTCCGCCACCTGATCATCAAGGAGGAGATGTTCAACGCCATCGGCCCGGCCATCATCAGCGGGCGGAGCGTGTTCATCTACGGCCCGCCCGGCAACGGCAAGACGGCCATCGCCCGCAGCATCGGCGAGTTCATGAACTCGGTCGGCGGCAGCATCTTCATCCCGCACGCGTTCGTCGCCGACGGCAACATCGTCACCGTGTTCGACCCGTCGCTGCACGTCGTGGACGACGGCCCGACCGACTTCGGCGAGGACGGCGACGTGACCATCCGCCGGCTGCTGTCCGACGGCACGGTGGACGGCCGGTGGGTGAAGATCCGCCGCCCGGTCATCGTCACGGGCGGGGAGTTGAACCTGGAGATGCTCGACCTGCGGTTCAACTCGGAGGCCAACTTCTATCAGGCCCCCATCCACTTCAAGGCGAACGGCGGGGTGTTCCTGATCGACGACTTCGGCCGCCAGTTGTGCAGCCCGAAGGAGCTGCTGAACCGGTGGATCCTGCCGCTGGAGGACCGCCACGACTTCCTCACGGTGTCGAGTGGGAAGAAGTTCCAGGTGCCGTTCGAGCAGCTCATCATCTTCAGCACCAACCTCGACCCGAAAGACCTGGTGGACGACGCCTTCCTCCGCCGCATCCGGCACAAGGTGGGCATCACCGCCCCGGCCCGCGACGTGTACGAGAAGATCTTCGCGTCGGTGTGCAAGCGGCTGGACATGGCGTTCAACGTCGAGGCGGTGGACTACCTGTACGAACGGTACTACTCCCAGGGTCGCGTGCCGCGGGCGTCGGACTGCCGCGATTTGCTGGAAATCGTCCAGTCCATCTGTCGATACAGACGGCAGCCCGTGCATCTCACGCGCGGCCTGATCGCGGAAGCGGCGGCCAGCTTCATCGCCGAGTTCAACTGACCCGGCGAGACGGCGCGACCGCCCCGCGAGGCCGATTCCCCCCACGCACGAGTCGAGAGGCAACCGCCATGGATGGCCGCCGCATTCGCACGCTCATTTATTCCGCACTGGCCGTCGGCGGGTTGACCGCGACCGGCTGTCGGACCGCCAAGCAACCCCTCCCGGCGGCCACCCTGCCGGTCCCCGGACAGCACCACTCCGGGTTCCTCGGCATGGGCCGGTCGTCGCCCAAGTTCGGCCCGCCGCCCGAGCAGGTGACCGTCGCCAAGCCGCTGCGGAAGCCCGGCACCGGAATGAAGGTCGAAACGGAAGTGATCTGGGCCGACACGCAGGTGGAATCGGCGCTGCTCGACGGCCAGCCGGACGACGTGCGGAACAAACTGCTCGACGACGCCCGCGGCAAGTACCAGCGGGCACTCGCCGCCGACCCGAAGAACAAGGCGGCGTTGGTCGGGCTGGGCCGGCTGTACGCCAAGGCCGGCGACCGCGAGCGGTCCGTGCAGACGTACACCCAGGCGCTCCACCTGGACCCGAAGGACCACGAGACCGCGATGAAGTTGGCCCAGGCCCAGGCGCAGTTCACCGACTGGGGCGGGGCCTGCCAGAGCTGCGAGTACGCCCTCGCCCTGGACCCGGAGAACCGCGGCTACCGCAAGACCTACGGCTTCTGCCTGGCCAACGCCGAGAAGTGGGAGGATGCGTTCACCGCCCTCATGCACAAGAACGTCATGTCCGAGGCCGACGCCCGCTACTTCCTCGGCCGCGTGCTGTTCGACAAGGACCGGCTGCCAGACGGCCACGCCCAACTGGAACTGGCGCTGAAGGCCGACCCGACCCACGCCGAGGCCCGCGCCGTGCTGGACGAGATGGCGAACCCGGATCCGAACCCGGTCACCGCCGACCCGAACCCGATCCGCACCACCGGCGGATACGGCGCGCGGTGATCCTCAGCCCCAAAGGGGCGAACGTGAATAGCCTGGGGTGGAGCGAGCGCAGCGAGCGGAACCCCAGGAGCCCGTGCAAGAATTCCAGAAGCCCCGAAGGGGCGGCAGAGTCTGCCGCCCCTTCGGGGCTTCATCCGCCTGGGCTGTACCTCGTGCTCCTTACCCCGTGAAGAGCGCGTCCATCACTTCGCCGCGGTTGAGCTGCACCGGGCGGTTGGTACGGTCGCGGACTTCGGCCGTGTGATCTACCCCCAGCGTGTGATACACGGTCGCCCCCACGTCGTCCGGCGAGTACGGGTGCGTGGTCGGGTACGACGCGGTGGCGTCCGACTTGCCAATCACCTGCCCCCCGCGCACCCCGCCGCCGGCGAACGCCGCGCTAAAGCACGCGGCCCAGTGGTCGCGGCCACCCTTGGTGTTGTTCCCCTTCGGCGTGCGGCCGAAGTCGCCGACCACCACCACCATCGTGGTTTCCAGCAGCCCCATCGCGCTCAGGTCGTCCAGCAGCGCCGAGACGCCCTTGTCCAGCGGCGGCAGCAAGTCCTTTTTCAGCCGGCCGAAGTTGTTGCCGTGGCTGTCCCAGTTCTGCACGCGGCCCATATTCGCCTGGATCATCGGCACGCCGGCTTGCACCAGCCGCCGCGCCAGCAGTAGCGATTGGCCGAACATGTGCCGGCCGTACTTGTCCCGCACCGCCGTCGGCTCCTTGTCGATCTCGAACGCCCGCGACACCGCCCCACTCAGCAGCATGTCGGCGGCTTGTTTCTGTTGGTCCGACATCCGCCGGCCTTCCAGCGATGCCGCCATGACCCGCTGTTGCTTGCTCATCGAGTCCAGCAGTTGCAGCCGGTCGTTGAACTGTTCCACGTCCAGCCCGGCGGCGAGTTGCGCGTCATCGACGCGGAAGCCCTTGGCGTTCGGGTCGGTGCGAATCTGCCACGGGTCGTACTTCGGGCCGAGGAACCCGGCGTGCTGCCCCGGCCACACGAGCGGCCCTTCGCCCAAAAACGTCGGTAGCGTCACCCCGGCCGGAACGCCCTTGCCCGGCGGCTGCAGGAACGACACCCCGCCGGCGAAGCAGGGCCAATCGTCGCGGGAGAGCGGCTTGTCGAACCGCACGCCCGGCTGCTTCGCCCCGGTGATGACGTGGTGCGTGGCGGCGGTGTGGTTGTTGTCCGCGTGCGACAGGGTGCGGACGACGGCCAGCTTGTCCGCGCGGGCGGCGAGCAGCGGCAGGTGTTCGCTGAACTGCACGCCGGGGATTTTGGTCGGGATCGTCTTGAACTCACCGCGGATTTCGACCGGCGCGTCCGGCTTCGGGTCGAACGTGTCGAGCTGGCTGGCCGCCCCAGTGAGGAACACGAGGATGACCGACTTCGGCTTCCGCCGCTCCCCGCTGCCGGCGGGGGAACTGGCCTTCGCCACGCGCGGCAGCACCCCGCCCAGCCCGACGCCGAGCAGCCCGGAGTAGCCGATCTGGAGCAGTTCGCGGCGGTGGAT
>JBBRUO010000053.1:0-17511 GCA_038247725.1 Gemmatales bacterium | reverse complement strand
CCCCCCCGCGCGCGGTGCCGGCGGTGGGTATTCCGGTCGCGTTATTGCTGCCTTTTTGAGGGTCGTCCGCACTCACCGTGTGGGGTATTTGACGGGCCGCACTCGTTGTGTGCGCACGACCGAGTGCGGCTCTTCGACCCCCGTACTCGGACAGTGCGGACGACCGTGTGCGGCCCTTCAAACCCCGCACTCTCCGAGTGCGGACGACCGTGTGCGGTTCTTCGACCCCCGCACTCTCCGAGTGCGGACGACCTTCAGGCAGAGCCGGCTCACTCATACAGGAGCACTTTCGCGCGGCGGGCCTTGAAGTCGGCTAGCCCGTCGGCCCAACTCGCCTCGATACTCGTGGCGGACTTACCCGACGCCACCGCGTCGAACGTCGCCTGATGCAGCAACAGGTTGTTGAAGCTCTTGGTGTTCCAGTCCGTCGGGTATAGTTTCCGAAGGGTCAGCGCGACGTTCAGCCCGACCGGCACCGCCCGCAGTTTCGCCCAGTCGTCCACGATGATGTCCACCCCGCCGCAGGGCTTATCCTTGTGAACCGAACCCGTCGGCGTCCGCGCCGTGGGCACGAACCGCACGCCGGCCAGTCCCAACGTGTTCAACTCGCCCGCCAACTTGCGGCCGTCGATCCACGGCGCGCCGATCCACTCGAACGGCCGTTCGGTGCCGCGGCCGACGCTGATGTTGGTGGTTTCCAACAGCCCGATACCGGGGTAGAGCATCGCGGCCGTCAGGTGCCGCATGTTCGGCGACGGGTTCCGCCACGGCAGCCCGGTGCGGTCGAAGGTGTCCGCCCGCCGCCAGTTCTCGCACGTCACCACCGTGAGTTCGTGGGTGTACTTCTTTTCGCGGTGGAACAGTTTCGCCAACTCGCCGGCGGTCATGCCGTGGCGAACGGGGATGTCGTGATACCCCACGAAGTTGCCCTTCCCCGCATCCCGCACCGGCCCTTCCACGAGGATACCGCCGATGGGGTTCGGCCGGTCCAGCACCACCACCCTCAGCTTGTTCTCCTCGGCCGCTTCCATGATCAGGCCGAGCGTGGAGATGTAAGTGTAGAACCGACAGCCGATGTCCTGGATGTCGTAGACGATGGTGTCCACGCCCTTCAGTTGCTCGGGTGTCGGCTTGCGGCGCTCGCCGTATAAGCTGTATACCGGCAACCCGGTCTTCTCGTCCTTGCCGTCGCCGACCTTCTCGTCGAGTTCGCCGCGAATGCCGTGTTCGGGGCTGAACAGCGCCACCAACTTCACGCCCTCGGCCTTGTGTAGCAGGTCGATGGCGGACTCGCCCGTCCCGGTGCGCCCGGTGTGGTTGGTGACGAGGGCCACGGTTCGGCCATTCAGTGATTTGAACTGGTCAGCGGCCAACACATCCAATCCCGTGAGTACGGGTACCCGAGTCCCCCTCACCCCTAACCCCTCGCCCCCAGGGGAGAGGGGGACCGGCGAAGACCTCCTCCCGCCAGGGGAGGGGGGAACAGAAGAAGCGACGATCGTTCCCACCTGCCGACGCAACTCGGTGACCGATACCCGCTCGCTGAGGAAGGTGCGGTTGGCCAGCAGGATAATCGCGGTTTGCGAAGGCGGGTCGATCCAGATGGAAGTGCCGGTGAAACCGGTGTGCCCGAAGCCGTCGCCGGCGGGGAAGAGTACGCCCCGCTGGGCGGTGAAGCCGGTGTCCACGTCCCACCCGCACGACCGTGACCCACCGGGAACCGGGTGCGGCTCCGTGTACTTCGCCACGGTCAGCGCCCCCAGCACTCGCTTGCCGTCGAGTTCGCCGCCGCGCAACAGCATCCGCGCGAAGCGGGCGAGGTCGTCGGCGGTGCCGAACAACCCGGCGTGCCCGGCGACGCCGTCCATCGCGAACGACCGCGGGTCGTGGACGTCCCCGGTGATGATGGCGCTCTTCCGCTTGCCGGTCGGAGCCGCCCGCTTCTTCAAGTCCGCCGACGGCAGGAACCCGGTGTCGGTCATCTTGAGCGGCGCGAACAGGTTTTCCCTGGCGAATTCGTTCAGCGGCTTCTTGCTGATCCGCGCGACCAGTTCCCCCAGCACGATGTACCCGACATCGCTGTAGCGGAACCGCGTGCCGGGCGGCGCTTCCAACTTCAACCCCGCGACCTTCTTTATCGCCGTCTCGCGGCCGTCGGCGTAGTCGGCGATGGCGTTGTCGGCGGTCAGGCCGGTGGTGTGCAGCAGGCATTGCTCGACCGTCACGTCCCCCTTCCCGTTCGCGGCGAACTCCGGCCAGTGCTTCGAGACGTGATCCGAAAGGCGGAGTTTGCCGTCCTCCAACAGCACCATGACGGATGCCGCCGTCGCGACCGGTTTCGTGATCGACGCCATGTCGAACACGGTGTCCACGGTCATCGGCGTTTTGCCGTCGCGGGTGCCGAACGCCTTGCGGTACGCCACCTCGTCGCGGTGTACGACGACCAGCACCGCGCCGGGGCAGTCCCCCCGCTTGATCGCGGCTTCGACCACGGCGTCGAGTTTGCCGAGGCGGTCGCGGTCGATGTCGCCGGCGAAGGCCGGTGTGACGGCGGCGAAGAGGAGCAGGAGGGGGCGGTTCATGGGTGGCATCGAGGGAGTGAAAGAGTGTCGCGGTGGGGAGCCAGGGTTCATTCCACGGTCGCCAGCAGGCCTTGCATCTCGCCCATCGCGTGTAGCGATTGCGGCGTGTTGGCGCGTGTGGCGGCGGCGATGCCGGCGGTCAGCACGGCGGCCGCTTTCCCTTCCTCACCCAGGCGGGCGTAAGTCTGGCCGGCCATCAGGAACGCCGGGATGTACGGCGCGTCGCCGCCGAGCGCGATGAGTTGCTGGAGCAGGTCGGCGGCCGTCGCGTCGTCCCCGCCGCTGGCGTACTCCAGCGCCTGGCCGTACCGCAGGAAGGCGTCGGACGGGTCGTCGGCGAGCATCGCTTCGATCTGGATCAGGCGCGGGGTCTTGGTCACGGCCGCCTCCGGGAGAAACAGTTTCGCTAGTCAACGTAAGCGGCACGACCCGGCCGGGCAACGGCACGGCGAATCGGCGCGACCGCTACCGCCGGCCGGACGGGTTTGTCCGTTACCGGCCGGCGTTTCGCCCCGCGCGGCACCACCCGACGCCGATTCCGAACTCCCCGCCGAGCGACCGATTCCCCGCGTCCAGCACGCCTCCCGCCGCGTCCGAACTTACCTCGTCGGCACCCGGACGCCACGTCGGTCGGTCGGGTCGCCCCTCACGGATGCGGGGAAAAACATGCGCTCGAACGCGTCGTCGGGGTTCCTCCGGAACCGGGTGTTGGGGTGGCTGGCGGCGGGGGGCCTGTCCGCCGGCGGGGCGTTCGCCGCCGACTTGCCGGCGGTCCCCCTGCCGGTGGACGGGTCCCCCGCCTTATCGGCCTCCGTGTCCGCGCCCGGCGGCGTGTCCCCCCGGCGGGACGAGTTCGTCGCCGTCGTGGATCGGGTGAAGGGCGCGGTCGTCAACATTCACTCCGAGAAGACCGTCCTGCAACCGCCCGACGACCCGTTCCAGATGGGGGCGATCCCGCTCCGCGCGAAGGCTTCCCCGCAGCGGGTGAACGGGATGGGCACCGGCATCGTCCTCGACCCCCGCGGGTACATCGTCACCAATTACCACGTCATCGAGGACGTGAGCGCGCTCCGGGTGCGACTGGTGGACGGCACCAACTGCACGGCGCGGGTCGTCGCCACCGATAAGGAAACGGACCTCGCGCTGGTCAAGATCGACCCGCCCAAGCCGCTCCCGACGGTGCCGTTCGGCACCGCCCAGGACCTGATGCTGGCCGAGACGGTGGTCGCCATCGGCAACGCCTTCGGGTACGAGCACACCGTCACCGTCGGCCGCGTCTCGGCGATGAACCGGGACGTGACGCTGAACAAGGAAATCTCGTACAAGTCGCTGATCCAGACGCAGACGCCGATCAACCCCGGCAACAGCGGCGGCCCGCTGTTCAACAAACTCGGCGAGGTGGTCGGGGTGAACGTGGCCATCCGCGCGGGCGCGCAGAACATCGCCTTCGCCATCCCCGTGGACACCATGCTCGCCAAGGCGGCGGAGATGCTCGGCGGGCGGCGGCGGGCGAGCGTGCGGGCCGGGCTGGTGGCGGCCGACAAGTTCGACCGCGCCGGCGAGGACGGCCATCTCCGCCGGTGGATGCAGGTGCAGCGGGTGGACGGCGGGGCGGCGGCCGAGGCCGGGCTGAAGGCGGACGACGTGATCGAGACGGTCGGCGACCTGACGGTGCATTCGTCCCTGGACTTCGAGCGGGGAATGCTCGACCGCGCGGCCGGTGAGAAAGTGCGGCTGCGGGTCCGCCAGGGCGGGCAACTGCTGGACGTGAACCTGCCCGTCGCCGGCGACCGCCCGGCCGTGACCGCCACGGCGGACGACGCGCTCTGGTATAAAATCGGCGTCAAGGCGATGCCGGTCGGGGCGAATTTGGTGACGGTGGCGGACAAGCAACTCCGCGGCGGGCTGTGGCTGAGCGAGGTGGGGGCCGGCACACCCGCGGCGCGGGCCGGGCTGGCGAAGGGCGACATCCTCGTCGGCCTGCACCAGTGGGAGACGCTGTCCCTGGACAACGTCGCGTTCGTCATGGGGCACAAGGATTTGGCCACCTTCAGCCCGCTGACGGCGTACTTCGTCCGCGACGGCAAGGTCCGCACCTCCCCGCTCAAGCTCGGCGAGTGACGGCGATTCTGGACAAACCCGCCCGTCAGGGCCGTGGGTGTCTGGGGTCTGATTCGTGGCCTGACTCTCCAAAGTCGGGCCGAGCCGCTTGTGTGGTTCGGTCCGACTCTGAGAGTCAGGCCACATTGGTGGAGGAATCACCCCCCTTGTGATCACTCGCGTCCACCCGCCGACCTGGCGGGCCGGGTTCGCCAACATCCGCGGTCGGACACGTCCCGAAGCCGTAACTTGACATCCGTTCAATACGTCTGTACACTTCACCCGTCTCCCACCTCACACTTCCTCTCAGAGTGACCCCATGACCGACGACGCGCGCCCGCGACCGGCCCCCGGTACGCCGTGGCTCCGGTTCGAGGAGATTCGGGTGTCCAAAGTGGACTCGCTGGAGGCCGGCCTGGACGGGTGCCCGCGCGGGGCGGGCGAGCTCCCCCTGCTCGCGGTGCAAGTGACGTTCGACCTGTCGCGGCTGGTGAGCGAAGAGCGGCCGACGTTCCGGCGGGCGCAGTACGTGTCCGCGTGGCGGGTCGGCGGGTGCGACGCCGAGGCGGTGGCCCGGCTCCCCGCCCGCGGGCTGCTGCTCCCGTACGCGATGGCGTGGGACGGGTGCCCGGCCGTCGGGTTCGAGTTGTGCGAGCGGCTGTCGCCCCTGCGGGACGCCACCCGCCTGACGAAGATGCGGGTCCGCCCGCTACGGACGTACCTGATGCTGGTCGTCGGCGAGGGGTTCGCCCCGCGAGGTTCGCGGAAGTGCTGGCAGAAGGTGACGCCGGGGGTGAAGTCGATCCGCCGCGCCCCCCAGCGGGCCGGGGCGGTGACGTGACCCCAGCCGTCACTCGGCGGCGAACAGTTGGCGGAGCAGCTTCAGTGCCCCGACCGGCGCGAAGGCGTCCACGCGGGCGGTGTCTCCGGACAGCCCGACGGCGAAGCCGAGGTACGCCGGGTCGCCCTTCACCGTGCCCAGTTTCGGCAACTCGATGGGCACGCCGGGGACCGCGCCGCCCAACCCTTCCATATACTCGCCGACGAACGCGAGCGCTTTCCCGGCCTCATACAGCGTGACCGTCCCGGCGTCGGCCGGCAGTTGCTTGCGGGTGGCGGCGAAGGGCGGGTCGGCGGACGCCTTGGCGGACTTGTCCAGCGTCTTGTCCAGCAGCCCTTTCGCCGTCGCCCAGTCCGGGGCGGTGACGACGACGAACCGCTTGCCGTCGGACCCGAACCACTGGGTCACTTTCTCCGGCATCAGCTTCTTCATGGAGAGGACGGCCGCCTCCCGCTGCGCCTCGTTCGGGATCTTTTCGGCCGTCGCCTCGAAGTCCAGCCGCACCTCGGCCCGGTGCAAGGTGAACCCCTTGTGCTTCTCGGCCGCCTCGGTCGTGACCGGCCGGCCCTTCAACAACACGTTGCTGAACGACGCGGCGGGCGTCAGACCGGTCAGCATTTTCAACATGGCGGCGGAGGTCTTGTCGGGGTCGGCCACCGTTTTCACCGCCAGTGAGGTGTGCAGATCGACGCCGACGGAGGCCGTGTCGGTGCCGCCGGCGGCGAGCCGTTCGGCCAGCGTCTCGACGGCCGCGACGGACCGCGGCTCGTCGGGGTCGGCGACGATCTCCGGGAACAGCCTGTTCAGGTTCAGTTTCCACTTGGTGGCGGAGTAGCTCGTCATCCCCTTCGGCAGGTCGCCGAGGGCGGCCAACGCGGTCGGCTTCTGGGCGGCGACGAGTTTGCCGGTGTCGGTGTCCGGGGCGAACCGCGCGTCCACCCGCAGGGCCACCCCTTCCGGCCGCAGTTCGACGCCGATCACCAGCCCCCGCCCGTCCTCGACCATCTGGAACACCGCCTGAAGGATCTCCTCCGCCGTCCGCAACTGTCGCGGGTCGAACCCCATTCCGCCCTGCTGCAACAACAGTCCGATCAGTTGCCGCCCCTGCTTGATCTGGTCGCCGTAGGTGCCGTTCACCTGTTCCAGGTTGAGGAACACCGACACGTCGGCGGCCAGCAGGGCGTCGGCGGTACGGCCCAGCGCCGTCACCGTCAGCCGGTCGAACTTGCCGGCGTACACCTCGGCCAGCGGCTTGTTCGGCGTGACGATGACGTACCCGTCCTTGTTCACCAGGTACGCCGGGCGATCCGTGTCGGCGGCGGTGAACGTGTCCACCCCGTCCCGCCCGATCTCGGACCCCCGCCGTTCGGCCGGCGTGAGGAACTTGTCGCGGAACGCCTTGTAGTCCTTCACCGGCAGGCAGACGGCGAAGGGGCCGTCCGGGGTGTTCAGTTGGGCCACGTCGCCGACGGCGACGAACACCCGGCCGGTGCCGTCGATGGCCTTCAGGTCGCGGCCGTCCAGCAGTTCGCCAAGGAGTTCGTCGAGTTGCTTGGCGGCGGCCCTGGCGATGCCGGCGTCCACCCCGGCGAGCAGCTTGCCGAGCCGCTCGCGGGTGCGGTCGATGCCGTTCAGGTGGACGACGACCATCGAGTCGGCGGGGACGGGCAACTCGGTGAGTGGTTTGGCCGCCGGGCCGGCGGGCACCGGGGCGGCGACGGCCGGCGACACCGCGACGACGGCGAAGAAGACCGCGAGTGTGGAACGGGACATGGGACGACTCCGAGGGGGCACGGACGAGGTCCGGCGATCCACCGTCATGGTAGCAAATTGCGCTGGTCAGAGTGCCACCACTCACGACCAGGCAATCCAGGGAAAAATCCGCCACGTGACGAAATCCCGACACGGTCCGGGCGAATACAACTGCAACACGCCCGGAAGTCGATTGTCGGAGAGCGTTCGCCATGCTCCGGTTCCTGTACCACGTTGGCCAAGCGGTCGCCAAACAGGGACTGGGCGAGATCGCCCAAGCGATTGCCGACCCGACGCTCGCCCCGGCTGGTTGCGCTCCGGACGAGGCTCGCGGCGTCGAGTCGGATGAGGAACCGTTAACGGGTTTCACCCGTGCCGCCCCTGCGGTACAGTTCCCACATTCCCACCAGAGAACCGCCGATGCCCGAACTGACTCTGGAAGCGCTGGCCGCGCGGATAGAGGTGCTGGAGAAGAAGGTCGTGGCGATGTCGGGCGTGGTGCCGGCGTCCCGCGATCGGCGGAGTGTCGTTGGCCTGGTCGATGACGACCCCGATTTCGCCATCGTGATCGAGGACGGGAAGGCGATTCGCGCGGCGGACCGTGAAGCGACTCAAAACGCTCCGGAATAACGCCAAACGGTGACCGGCCGCGCCGGGGAGGGACCAATTCCCCTCCCCGGCGCGGCCGAATCCGTTTACGCCCGCGACCTCACCCTTCCAGCTTCCAGTCGCCGCGGTACTTGTAGCTCGTCAGGGCGTTGGCCTTCTCGGCGTTCGCGCCGGTGAAGGTGTGGGTCTTCGGGTCCCACGTCAGTTTGGTGCCCTGGCCCAACTTCAGCGCGATCACCCCCAGGTGGCAGACGATCACCGATCCGCCGCCGACGGTCACGTTGGCGATGGGGGCCTCGCGGGTCTTCACGCAGTCCAGGAAGTTGCCCATGTGGTCGGTCGGCCGCTTCGGGTACAACTGCGGCATGTCCTTGATCGGCTCGGTCAGGATCTTCTGGTCCGACGCCAGCAGCGAACCCCGGCTGACGAAGATGGTGCCCTTCTCGCCGAAGATCATCAGCCCGTTGTCGCTGCCGCCGATCTGGCCCTTCTTCGCCGGCGGCTTGCCGTCCTTGTTCACCAGCCCCTCGACGGCGGTGCCCCGGCCGTCCATCGCGAACACCTCGGTGCCGTTGGCGTAGGTGTACTTCACCTTGAAGGTGGGGTGGCAGTTGTACCCGTCGCCCTTGTCGTACGGCTTGGCCGCTTCCACCGCCTCGATGCTGGTGGGGCCGCTGCCGTCCATGCCCAGGCACCACTGGGCGATGTCGATGTGGTGCGCGCCCCAGTCGGTCATCTTGCCGCCGCTGTACTCGTACCACCAGCGGAACTCGTAATGGCAGTTCGTCTGGCCGCCTTTTAGGCGGTACGGCACGGCGGCGGTCGGCCCCTGCCAGAAGTCCCAGTCCAGCTCCTTGGGCGGCTCGACGGCCGGGATCGGGCCGGACTGCGGGTTGCCGCCGATGCGGCACTCGATGGTCTTGATCTTGCCCAGCCGCCCGCTGCGGACGATCTCGGCGGCGAAGCGGAACATCTGGCCCATCTCGGACCGCTGCTGGCTGCCGGTCTGCAGCACCTGTTTGCTGTCCGTCACCGCCTTCTGGAGGGTGAGCGACTCGGCGATGGTGAGCGTCAGCGGCTTCTCGCAGTACACGTCCTTGCCCTGCCGGAGGGCTTCCATCACCACCAGCGCGTGCCAGTGGTCCGGGGTGGCGATGCACACCGCGTCGATGTCCTTGTTGCCGAGCAGCTCGCGGTAGTCCTTGTACCCCGTCGGCTCGTACTTGTCCCGCTTCAGCATGGCCTCGGCGGAGGCCAGGTGGCGGCCGTCCACGTCGCACACGGCCATACAGTTGACGTGCTGGAACTTGCGGGACGCCCCGTACAGGGCGCGGTTGCGGCTGCTCGGGCTGCCGATGCCGATGTACCCCATGTTCAGTTTGCCGTCCGGGGCCTTGCGGGCCTTCTTGGTTTCCTCGTCGGCCCCGTGGACTTCGTGGGCGTACCACAGGGGCAACCCGGCGGCGGAAAGGGCGGCCAGGGACTGGCCCATGAACCCGCGGCGGGAGAGTTGTCCGCGTTCCAGCATAACGAAACCTCGATTTTCGGAGGGAGGGGAAGCGAATCCGCTTCCACACCCGGCATGATACCAGCAGCGGAACGGAGGGGCGAAGCGAAAACGCCCCGCGCACGGGCGCGGGGTGCGGCCGGACGGGAAATGGCCGGCGGGGTGTTCGGCAATCGCGGGAAGATGATCGACCGGACGCGCACGTTCCATGTGGCCTGACTCTCCCGAGTCGGGCCGAACCGCTCTCGTGGCTCCGCCCCACTCGGGAGAGTCAGGCCACGACGAGGACCGCCACCGCTTCCAACCCACTGGTCTTCTTCTTTCCCGCCAATGCCTCAGATCGCCGGCTGGGGGGCGTGGAGGCGGAGCGCGGGCGGGCGGTCGGGCGAACTGCTCTCGATGCGGGCGGGCGGCCGGGCGGGGTACGCGACCCCGTGCATGCGGAGCAACTCGTGGGTGCCCGGGGCCATGACTTCGACCGGGAAGTGGAACTCGAACGCGGTCCCGCGGCCGGATTCGGAGCGGACGTCGATGCTCCCGCCGAGCGCCTGGCAGGCGGCGCGGACGGCCCCCATGCCGACGCCCCGCCCGCTGACGCTGCTGACCACCGCGGCCGTGCTCAGCCCGTCGTGGAACAGGGCCTCGATCAGCTCGGCGCGTGTGGCCGCTGGCAACCCGCGGGCGGCGGCGGCCGTCGCCACCCGTGCCCAGTCGATGCCCCGCCCGTCGTCCGCCAAAGTGATGACGAACCGATCGCCGGTGATGCGGGTTTCAAGGTCGATGGTACCGGCCGGCGACTTCCCCGCCGCCACCCGTTCGGAGGGAGTCTCCAACCCGTGATCGACGGCGTTCCGGACGAGGTGGACGAACACCGACCAGAACAACCCCCACTGGTCCGGGTCGGTGCGCAGGTGCCCGCCCAATACCCGCACGTCGATGTCGCCTTTTTGCAGCCGGGCCGCGAGTACCCGCGCGTGGTCGCCGATACGGCCCATCCGCAGGCCGGTCGGCTCCAGCCGCCACTCGACCACCTGCCGCGCGACCACCTCCCGCGGCGCGCCATTCAGAACGGCCAGCAGCGTGACCACGTACTCGTCGTCGCCCAGGGTGATGCCCGTCGGCGCGTCGCCGACGAGCCGCTTCAGGTTGTCCCGCACCGTCTCCCATTGGGAATGCAGCGTCGCCCACGCGGCCCCCTCCGGCGGGGTGCCGGTGTCGGCGATGTGGTCCTCGATGGCGTGGCAGGCGGCGGCAACCGACTCCAGCCCGAAGACGGCCGCGTTCCCCTTCAGCGTGTGGACCTGTCGCCGGATGATGGCCAGGTCGGCGGCCGTGTCGGCCGCCAGCCGGCCGAGGATGGCGTCCGCTTCGTTGACGAATTCGAGAAACCCCGCCTTGTCCCGACTAATTCGATCCACCATCGTCAGCAGGACGCGGTGCTCGGCTTCCAACCGCTCCCGCGCCACGGCCGCCGTCACGTCGGTCATCACCACCGCCAGGGCCACGGCCGGCCCCTCGCGGGGGATGGGCACGTACTCGATCTTCAGAGTGCAGTCGCCGAGGCGGAGCCGTTTGGGCAACTGGTCGATTGTGACCTCGACCGGCAACAGGTCGGCGAACACGTCGTCCAGGCCGAGGGCGAGCCAGTCCGCGACCATCGGGTCGTACCGACGGAACCGTTCCGGCAGGGTGTCGGGAGGAGCGGACGCCGACCCCAGCCATCGGTCCACGGCGGCCGACCGCTCGTCACTCATCATCCCCTGGGCGTCGATGGTGAAGAACCCCTGGTCCACCGCGTCCAGCAGCGTCCGCATGTCCCGGTTGCGGGCGTCCACCTCGGCGGTGCGGGCGGCGACGATCTTCTCCAGCCCGACCACATTGTCGAAGAAGTTGCGGGCGATGTAGCAGGCGGCCGCCGACTCGACGAGGACGAACGCGGCGTGGACGCCCACCACCCACAGGGGGGCGTCGGAGTTGAACACGCTGGCCGGCCACAGCAGCCACAGCACCGCGTGGTGGGCGATGGCGGTGACGGCGGCGGCGACGATGACGACCGGGTTGGCGAACACCACCAGCAAGGCGATCAGGACGAAGAAGTAGAAGTGCATCTCGATCTGCACCGGCCCCTGTCCGATGTGGACGAGCACCCCGCCCAGGAACATCGCCGTCACACCCATCACGACCGATGTGACCCGCCGCGAGCACCGGGCGACGGCCACCAGCGGACCGAGCAGAGCGACGGCGGTGAGCGCGACCGCCTGGAGCGGCCCGGTGCCGTTCACCGCCGCGATGGCGGCGAACAGGGGCAGGTGAGCGATGTAGAACCACATCGCCACGCGATTCATGCGGCGGAGGTGGCGGGCCTCGAACTCGCTCACCTCGGCGGGCAAGATCAGGTACTTGGCGAATCGACTCACGGCGCGTCTCCGCGGATCCAGGCCGGGAGGAGAGACTCGGCCGCCTTCAAGCGGTCGGAACTCGCGCACCCGTAGACGGGCAACGGAGTCGTCGGCTCCCCCCGTCGCACGGCGGTGATGATCTGGCGGTCTTGGATGTCGAACCCCTGCTTCCGCGCCGTGTACCCGCCGCGGTACCGCACCACCCCATCTGGAGCGATCACCACGAGAACGGGCACCGCTTCGATGTGGTGGCGGGTCGCCAGGTCGGCCGCCGTCAGGCACTCGACGTCGAACCCGTCGGGCATCGGCGGGACCGGTTCGCCGTCGCCGACCCACACCACCCGCTCGTTCACCCCGGCCACCGGCTCGCGCCGGACCAAGCGCGCGAGGACCCGCCGGGAACACCCGCAGTCGGCCGCGAGGACGTGCCACGCCGTCCACTCGCCGGCCGCCGCCACGACCGCGTCGCCCGCCGCCGGGACCGGCAGCGGCACCCAGTGCGACCGCATCAGCCCCGCGAGGACGACGGTGCAAGTCGTCGCCCAGCCGACGAGGAAGGCGGCGGTGGTGTAGCGGTTCCGGGTCATCAATGCCTTCACCGTGGGGGGGCCGCCGACTGGCACCCGTACAGGAATCCGGTAGCGTGTCCCATTCGTGTGCCGAGGGGGAACGCAACCCACCACCTTTTAACGAGGGGAGGTCGTTTGGTTTTGTTCGCCCGAAGCGCCAGCGAGGGGCCAACCGCCGTCGGGGAGCCGGGAGCGACAGGCCACCGATCGCCGCACGCCCCTTGCGGGCGCGGCGGGCGAACACGATCGAAGACTCCCCTCCCGGTCGCGTACCGCGACCGACCTCCCCTCAACGAGGGGAGGTGAAAGAACAGCCCGCCCCGCGACGTGATGGGACACCACAAGCGGGTTGCTAGATCACGACGTCAACTTGCGGACGGCCGCGACCAGCAACTCGGCCCTGAACGGCTTGACCATCCAGCCGCTCGCGCCGGCGGCCTTCGCCCGCCGGATCGACTGCGGCGACCCTTCGGTGGTCAGCATGATAATCGGGGGCAGTTTCTCTAGACTCTCGGCCATGAGTTCCTCGACCATTTCGATGCCGTTCTTGTGCGGCATGTTCACGTCGCAGATGACGCACCCGACGCCGCCGGCCAGCAGTCGCGCCTTCCCCTCGACCCCGTCCGACGCCTCGGCGACGGCGAACCCGGCCGTCGTCAGCGCCGCCCCGACTTGCTGACGCATGGTCGCCGAGTCGTCCACCACCAGTACCGTTACGGCCATCGCGAACCTCCCAAAGTTAGTACAGGATCAAGCTGCCTTCGGGGGCCGCCTCGATCGTGTCGTCGGTGGCGGCGAGCGACACCCCCGGCGCGACGGTCACGCCGAGGCACGCCGTCATGCGACCGCCGGCCCACTCGACCACCCACCCGGCCGCCGGGCCGCGGTCCTTCACGAACCCGGCGACGACGATCGACGGCAACACATGGAGGGAGACGGAGCGGCACAGGAGGCGGTTCTTCAGCCGGCCGACGAGTTGGTTGTTCAATTCCCCCAGCCAGTCGGTCGGGTCGTCCACGTCGCCGGCGGCCAGCGTCCGCAGCGACTCCTCGTCCGAGACGAAGAGGGAACTGCCCCAGACCCGCTCCTCGCCGAAGCGGACCAGGGTGGCGAACGGGATGTCCGAAGTGTCCTGGTCGGGGCCGTTCGCCGACAGCGGGCGGGACGTGGGCGTCGCGCCCGTGTACTCCCGCACGACATCGAGCAGGCATGCCAGGTAGGTCGAGGCGACCACGTCGAGCGGTTCCATCAGGATTCCCCAAAGGGACGTGGTTTCGAAGGGTCGTCGGGCGGGATGACCGGGGCATGAGCAGTATCGGGGATCGGCCGCGCGGATTTGCCAGTAACGCAATCGGGGATGTAATCGGCTCGCGGGGGAATTCTTGTCCGTAAATGAGAGTGGTCGAGAGGTGTTGTGGGCCGGGCGGGGGAAACGAAAATGGGGCCGCCGGCCGTTGCCGGAAGCCCCGGTGGAAGACAGGGAATCGCCCCGTTTCAGCGGCGGACTTCGACGCGGTTGACGATCGACCGGCCGTTCGCCGCCGACCGCACCGCTTCCTGGGCCAGTTGCTTCAGATAGAAGCTGGACACTTGGCCGATGACCAGCACTTCGTCGTCGGTCTCCCGCACCACCAGCCGCCGGAGTTCGGGGTTGGAGGCGGATTTCATGGCCGTGGCGGCCGGCGGCGAGGCGAGCATCAAGAGGGACATGGTACCGCTCCTTCGTCCAGGTGAAGAACGCATGGGTGGTCGAGTCGGTGAGACCAGACCTGGGGGGGGCGATTGTCGTCGAGTCGGATGTGGGCGACAGGGTTTTCCGGCTTCCGTCCGAAACCGCGACCCCGCGGGCGAATCCTTTACTAAAAACGAATGCTAAGCGAACCGTTTCTCGAACGCAACGAGAAAGCGGGCGACTTGGGACGATTTTACTCGTTGCGCCGGGATCACTCATGTCGGACTCGACTTTTTCGCGCGCGACCCGAACCTGCCGGTCGCGGCGGGACTATCTGCCGTGGCGGCCGTGGCCGGTGGCCGCCGTGCTGGCGGCGGGGTTCCTCGTCGCGGGGGTGCCGCTCTTCATCCGGATGCCGCTGTGGTGCGACATCAGCCTGTACGACGTGGCGGCGCGGACGGTGCTGGCCGGCGGCGTCCACTACCGCGACGTGTTCGACACCAACCTGCCGGGGTACGTGTGGCTGCTGGCCGGCGTCCGCAGCGTCGTCGGGTGGAGTCCCGAAGCGCTGCGGGCGGTCGATCTGGCGGTGTTCGCGGCGACCTTGCTCGTCCTCGACCGGCTCACCCGCCGGGCCGGGGCGACCCGCCGGACGCGGTGGTGGGCGGTGGCCGGGGCCTGCGCCTTCTACCCGTTCACGACCGAATTCGTCCACGCCCAGCGAGACGTGTGGCTGGCCGTCCCGGCCCTGCTGGCGGTTTCCCTCCGCCTCCGCCGGGCGGTCTCGGCGGGCGACCCGCCGCGCGCCGGCGGGGCGTTCCTCGCCGGCTGTCTCGAAGGGGCGCTGTGGGCGGTGGCGGTGTGGATCAAGCCGCACGTTCTGACCGTGGCGGCCCCCGTCTGGCTGCTCACCGCCGGCCGACTGGCTTGCACGCACGCGCGGCCGTGGCGGGCGCTCGCCGGGGACTTCCTCGGCAACGTCGCCGGCGGCGCGGCCCTCGGCGCACTCGGCGTGGGGCAACTGGTCGCCTCCGGCACCTGGCCGCACTTCTGGACGGTGATGACCGAGTGGAATCCGGCGTACTCGCAGAAGGCGTTCCTCGAACTGGCGGGGCGGGCGGAGAAAGAGTTGTACTGGTTCCCCCCGTGGAGTTGGTTCCTGCCGCTGTCCGTCCTCCTGTCGGTCCTCGCCATTCTCGACGCGCGGCCGTGGTCCGGGCGGTTCCGCGACGGCGACGGCTCCCCCGCCCGGTGGGTGCTGCGGAACGCGGTCGTCGTCTTGCTGATGGTGCCGGTGGCCCCGTTCCGGCTGGCGTACCTGTTCGCGGTGAACCCGGTGGCGGGGCTGGTCCCCGCGTGGGTGTGGGCCGTCGGGCGGTGGGCCGCGCGGGTGCTGCACGACCCGACGAGTTCCGACCGGATGCGGTACGTCCGTGGCGGGCTGGGGGTGTTGTACCTCGCCTGGGTGACGCAGTCGTTCTTCCTTCAACGCGGGTTCCACTACGTCCACGTCACCGAAACGCTGCTGATGATCGCCCTGTGGTCGGCCCACCGCTGGTGCCTGCCGGCGTTCGTACTGGCGTGGATCGCGGTCACGTCAGCGGTCATGGCGGCCGCCGGCGAACCGGGCACGCCGCTGCGGGACCGCATCGACCGGTTCGAGGCCGCCGCCGGCGCGCAGGACTGGTATCCGTACTACTTCGTCCGCCACCCCGTCACCGACCCGGCGCGGATGCGGCACTGGGCGACCTGTTTCCGCACCGACATGACCCGCGCCGAACGGTTCGCCCTCGCGGACGCCCTCCGGGAGATGGGCGACTTCGAGGCGTCGCCGAACTGGACGCAGTTGGGCGAGGTGGCGGAGTACCTCCGCGGCCGCGGGGTGCGGGACCGCCAACTGGTGGCGTGGCACGACTCGACGCACCCGCTGTACCTGATGCTGGACGTGACGCCGGGGCTGCGGTTCATGCACGTGAACACGGCCGCGTCCATCGACCCCGGCCGCTCGCCGGACGACGTGATGCGCGAGGTGAACGACAACGCCGCCGCCCGCTTCGTGGTCGCCGACATCGAGTCGATGGCGTACTTCGCCGAGGAGTCTTACGGCCTGGTCGGCGCATCCGCCGCGTGGTGGGCGTTGCCGACCGACCCGCTCGCCCCGCCGCTGCCACCGCACCCGATGCGGATCCCGTCCTTCACCGACTACGAGTTCCCGTTCGACCGCGACCCGACGCTGCCGGCGGACTCGTCAAAGCGGTACCCGTTCGACCGCCGGCCGGTGCTGTTCCGGTCGAAGGGCGGGACGGGGCGGTACATCGTGTTCGAGCTGTGCCAGCCGGTGCGGGGGGTGTTCGAACGGCCGTAGCGAGCGGAGCGGACCGCCGGCGCGAAGCGTGGGTGTCACGATTTCCCCAGCACCAGATCGACGACCCAGCAGCCGCGCACATGCACGCCCGGCTCGCGGCAGTGGGTGAGGATCGATTCGCTTTCGCACCCGGCTTCTTCAAGGGCATCGGCGAGAATCGGCATCGCGGCGAACTCGCGCTCGTCGTACATGCGAAGAGCGAGGCCGATGGTGTGCTCGGTGCGCCAACGCGGATCGAACGCCACTGACCGAAACGGGTTGCCGAAGATGTCGCGGAGAAGGTCGCACTGGACCGCGAATTCGTCGGCCAATGGTGGCGGAAAAGCGTTCGTCGGTGCCGTGTCATTCTTTGGATTGGCCGAAAGGGAAATTGAAGCCGCCGCTCGGGCCGCCTCTGCGTACGCCATCGCCGCCTGAGTAGGTTTACTCTTGGTGCAAAACCAGACCGCGCCGGATGCGAGCAGTCGTGCTGCGACGAGCAAGTACGCATTGCGATCGGAGCTGTCCACCTCACTCATCGCATGGCTTGCGCTATTCCCGGCCGGCCGGTGGAAACGTCGAGCTTTCAACAGCGCCTCTCGTAGCCCTTCATTCGCATAAATTTCCAGGCAGGCCAGCGCATAAGTATCGCCGAACTCCAACACGTTCGTCACCCGCCGACAACAGGCGATACCGAACATTCTGTGTCGCTCGTCGCTGCCGCCTGTGGTGCGGAGTTTCGTGTTCGCCTTCTTTCCCCCGCGGGCGAACAGTGATGACAGCATTGGTTGCGGGTGTTTGCCCGCGAGCCACTCGGATTCAGTCACGTTGAAGCCTCCACGCGGACGCCGCCGCTGGCGGGTGTAGGTCGCGGTCGAGCCGGCCGCAGGCCGGGGAGGCCCGACGGCCAACCACCTGCACGCCGATGGGGAGGACCGTCGGGCCTCGTTCCCCTGCGGGTAACTTCGACCGCGACCTACTTCCCGATCCCCATCAACTTCGCCACCACGGCGTCGGGGTCGTACACGCAGCCGCCCCAGACGCCGCCGCTCATCGCTTGAACACGACCCCGCCGGTCGGGTCGGTCACGTCCCACACGCTGTGCAATCGCACCTCGGCACCCGGCCCCAACCGTT
>JBBRUO010000052.1:0-17575 GCA_038247725.1 Gemmatales bacterium | reverse complement strand
TCGGTGACGCCGACGGAGTCTGGCTTCTTGGCCCGGTTCAACCGCCCGATCGACCCGAACACGCTGAACCTGTACGACGCGGCCGGGGGGACACTCGGCGCGGCGGATGTCACTCTGGTCGGCAGCGCCAGTGGTACCGTCCGTGGGTCGGTCGTCCTTCCCACGGCGACCGTCCCGAATATGTCCACCGGCCAACCGGAACGGGCCACCGCGCTCAACGCGGTCGAGTTCGTCCGCACCGGCGGGCCGCTGGCGGCGGACACGTACACCGTCACCCTGCGGTCGGAGAACGTATCGCACGCCTCGAATAAAGCCTTCCGCACGACGGCCGCGCCGAACAACAGCAGCGTCCTCGACGGGAACGGGGACGGCACGACCGGGGACAGCTACGCCACTACGTTCACCGTCGAGAGCGGCACGGCCCGGCTCGTGAGGGTGCCGGATGCCGTCCGCGGGTTCGGCCAAAGCGTGTCGTTGCCGATCACGATCGACAACGCCAGCGGTGTAACGCGGGTGACGTTCGACCTCATTTACGACCCGGCGCTGCTGACGATCACCGCCGCCGCCCGCGGCGGGAACGTGCCGGACACGTTCACCGTCTCGCTCGACACGACGGTGGCCGGGCGGGCGCGGGTGACGCTCGACGGGCCGGCCGGACTCCCGGCCGGGACGATGCCGCTGATCCATCTGACAGGCCCCGTCCCGACCGCCGCACCATACGCGAGCAAGCACGTCCTCCGGCTGACCAACCTGTCGATCAACTCCGGGGCGATTGCCGGTCGGGCCGACCACGGGATCCATGTCGCCGCCCTCGTGGGGGACACGACCGGCGACGGCGGGTACAGCGGCCTGGATGTGGCGAACATCGTCCGCCTGGCGGGCGGGTTGGACGGGGGCTTCCGCGCCTATCCGAACGCCGACCCGACCCTGCTCGCCGACACCTCGGGGAACGGGGCCGTGAGCGGCCTGGACGCGACACTCCTCGCCCGCAAGTTGGTCGGGCTGACCGTCCCGGTCATCCCCGACCCGCCGCCCGCCGGCGGAAATCCGCCGGCCGGAGGGCCGACCCTCCGGCTGTTTATCCCCACGTCGCTCACGGCCGTGCCGGGCGCGGTCGTGACCGTGCCGGTGCGGCTCGACGTGACCGCGGCCGGCGGAGTGACGTTCCGTTCCGTCGATGTCGCCCTCGCGTTCGACACGGCCAAGTTCGTCGTGTCTAACCCGCGCGTCGCGGGCACGCTGCTGGCCGGGTTCACGGTTGTCTCGAACATCGATCCCGCGACCGGGGTGGTCCGGCTCAGCCTCTATTCGCCGACCGGTGTCACCCTGCCGAACGGCACGACCGGCGACGCGCTTCTCCTCGACTTCGCCGTGAAAGCCGGTGCCGCCGGCGGAGCCACGCCGATCAACGTGCTGGCCGACAACGGGCTGATACGGACGGGCCTGAACGAGGGGCAACTGACGCTCAATCCGGCCCCCACGAACGGGGCAGCGGACGCGAACGTCGATGGCACAGTCACCATCGGCGGGGTGACGGCGGTCAGCGACTTCCGCGTCAACGACGGCGCGGCGCAGCGGTCCCGGGTGACGAGCCTGCGAGTCACGTTCAGCACGGCCGTGGCCGGATTGACCGCGGCCAACTTCGTGATCGACGGGTTCGCCGGGACGGTGACCGTCATCCCGAACGGGACGAACACCGAGTACACCTTGACATTTTCCGGGCCGGGCACCGAACACGGTTCTCTCGCCGACGGCCTGTACACCCTCCGCCTGGTGAACGTACCCGGACTGACCGGGACGACCGCGTACTCGTTCCACCGCCTGTTCGGCGACGCCGATGGCGACCGCGACGTGGACGCCCGAGACTTCACCGCCTTCCGACAGGCGCTGTTCGGCGGCAGCCTGGCCTTCGATTGGGATGCGGATGGGGACGTGGACCTGTTCGACTTCGCGCGGTTCCGCCAGCGGTACGGCAAACGGATCTGACCCCGCCACCCCACCCCTTTTCGAGATGACACAATATGTGGCGACTGCTTGCCGTGATTGGTGCGGGACTGGTGTCCGGGACGGCGGTCGCGCAGACCACATACACATGGGACGGCGGGGGCGGGTCCGGGACCTGGAACACGGCGGCGAACTGGGCCGGCGACGCCGTCCCCGTCTCGGGGACGAGTGGCCGCATCACCCTCGCCGGAACCACACAGACAACCACCACGCAGAACCTGGGCAACCCGTTCGACTTGAACCGGCTGACGTTCGCCGCCGGTGCGGGGGCGTTCGCCGTGTCGGGCGATCCGCTTCGCTTCGGCGGCATCGGAGCCGCCATCGTCCTCGATACCGCCAACGCGGCCACCATCAACTCGGCACTGGTTCTGAACTCGACGGTCGCCATTCGTGGCGCGGGGAGCGACCTCATGTTAGGCGGGCCGGTCAGCGGTGCCGGCGGGCTACGGTTGAACCGGACCGACTCGTCGGCCACCGTCACCCTGACCGCGGCGAATTCGTTCACCGGGTCCGTCCGCGTGAACGGCGGCACCCTCAGCCTCGGCGGGTCCGGGGCGATCTCTTCGGCCGGCCCGTTGTCCGTCGGGCGGGACGGGGCGGTTGACCTCAACAACCTCGGCACGAACAACACCAACCGCCTCGGCGACGCCTCGCCCGTGACCCTCGGGGGCGGCTTCCTGACCCTGATCGGAAACAACGCCGCGGCCAGTTCCGAGACGACCGGTGCCCTCACGCTCGCCGCCGGCCAATCGACGATCGACGTGATCCCCGGCACCGGGGCGGGCGCGCAATTCGCGTTCGCTTCCCTTTCCGGTACGGGCAGCGGGACGGTCCTGTTCAACGCGACGGCGAACAACCTCGGCGCGGCCCCCGGCAGCGGGGTAGCGAACGTGCAGTTCGGGACCAGCCCGACGCTGATCGGCGGGGGCGGCGCGGCCGGCACCACCTCCCTCAGCATCCTGGCACCGGCGCTGGCGACCAACGGCCCGGCGGGCGACGCGGTGACGCTGGTCACCCACGGCGCGAACGGCATCCGCCCGCTCACGGCGGCCGAATTCGCCTCCGTGCTGGCGAGTGGGACGAGTACCGCGGCCAACGTGCGCCTGACGGACACCAGCGTGAACGTCACCGCGAACACCGCCCGCAACTCGCTGGTGCTGGCCTCGACGGAGACGTTCGTGGACATCGGGGCCGGCTCGTCGCTGAACCTGACGAGCGGCGCGCTGGTGAGCCTCGGAAACGGCACGGTCGTGACCGGGGCGGGGACGTTGGCGTTCGGAAACCGGGCCTACGTCACGGTCGAGGGTGGCGGCAACACGACCACGATTGAAACCTCGTTCGCCGTCGCGGGGAACGCCGGCCTGGTCAAGTCCGGCAGCGGCACACTCGTTCTGGCCTCCACCGCGACGCTCGGCGCGAACGCCGTGTTCGTCAACGCCGGCACCCTGAGGGTCGAAGCCGCCGCCCCGCTCGCGTCCGCGCCGGTCATTCGGGTGGCGGGCGGCGCGAGGCTCGACGCGACCGCGCTGCCGAACGGCCTGGCGCTCGGTAGCGGACAGACACTGACAGGCAGCGGAACGGTGACGGGCGGCCTGCGCGTCGGCAGTGGGGCGACCGTCGCTCCGACCGACGGCAGCGGTTCGGGGCCGGGCACTCTGACCGTGGGAAGCACGGCGTTTCAACCCGGCGGGGCGTACCCCTGGCGGTTGAACAGCACGGAGTCGGGCCTCCACACCCAAAGTTCGCTTTCGAGCGTCGGCACTCTCGACCTCACCGGACTTTCGGCCGGAAACCGCTTCACCGTCCGCGTCCGGACCCTCACGGCCGAGAACGCCGACGGCGCGCTCGGCGACTTCCACAGCGGGACGGCGTACACCTGGACGCTGGCGACCTACTCCGGCGGCATCACCGGCTTCGCCGCGGAGAAGTTCACCCTGGACTTGACCGGCTTTGCCAACTCGCTCGACGGCGGCTCGTTCACTGTCGGTCAGTCCGGGAATCAGTTGGTGCTCGCGTTCACGCCGGTGCCGGAGCCGGTCGCCCTCTTGGGAGTGGCGGCCCTCGCTCTCGCCCTCGGGCAGCGGCTCCGGCCGCGCCGCCCGCACTGATCCGCCATCTCCCGCGCACTCGGCGGTGAATGGCGGCGGCCACTCTTCTCCACGCACCCGCTCCGAGTTCTCGGAATTCGGACACCCCGACTTCTCGTTCCACCCATCGACCGCCTCCCAGGCTACGCCGAACACCGGGTCCGCACAGGCCGGCGTATCACTTCCCGCGATCGTTGGACGCAGGCGACCGAGCAAGATTTGCCCGGTGACTTCGAACCGGGTGTCCAACTCTGGCGTATTCTGTATTTAGAAAATACATCGTATTACCTCGTATTTTTTACATCCACATGCCTTCACCGACGCGCTGGCGGGACCGCTTCCGCCGCCTCATCACCTACGACGTGTCGCCGGAGTTCAGCGCGAAGGTGCGGCGGACGTTTCTGTCCCCGCTCGGCGTGCTGCTCGCGGCCGGAGCTGTGGCGACCCTGGCCGGGTTGGTCGTCCATCCCCGCGTGTTCGCGCTGGCGGGCGGCGTGCTGGCGGTGGCCGCCGTCGGCGTCTGCTGGCCGTGGCTGACCGCCCGCGCCGTCCGCGCGGCCGTCCGGTTCGACCGCCCACGCACCACCGAAGGCGGGGAAGTCGGCGTGACGGCGACGGTGACGAACCCGCTCCCGTGGCCGGCGTGGGGGTTGACTGTGACCGATGACAAGGCCGGCGCGAGCGTGCGACTGCCGGCCGTGCGCGGCCGGTCGGCGTGCGAATGCCGGTGGGTGTTCGCTCCGCTGCTGAGAGGGATTTACCCCGCGTCCGTGCCGACCGTCCGCACCGGCTTCCCGTTCGGCCTGTGGTTCTCGCGGCGGTCGGCGGCGGTCGAGTCCGAACTGATCGCGTGGCCGCGGACGTACCCGGTCGGCCCGGTACCGACGACCGACGGCGAGGATGTGGTGGAAGGGAACGTCACGCGGAGCAAGGTGGGCACGACCGGCGACGTGCTGGGCGTGCGGCCGTACCGCCGGGGGGACTCGCCCCGCCGCATCCATTGGGCGCAGTCGGCCCGGCACGACCGGCTGATCGTGTGCGAGCTGCAATCCAATTCGCGGCCGGTGGTGCGGATCGTCGTGGATCTCGACCCGGCCGTTCACACCGCTGGATCGGACGGCACCCGCGAGTGGGCGATTCGGGTGGCGGCGAGCCTGGCGACGGGGTGGCTGGCGGACGGCGCGCAGGTCGGGCTGACGGCCGGTGATGTGTCCCTGCCGGCGACCGCCGGCGCGGCGCAGGCGACGCGAATCCTCGACGCGCTCGCCCGCGTCGGCGACACGGGGCCGTCACCCGCGGCGGTGCCCGGCGACCGCTCGACCGTGACGGTCGTGGTCACGACCGACGCCGCACCCGCGCCGCCGAATCGGCACGCCGACACCCGCCGCGTGGTCCTCGAACGAGCCGGCTTCGGCGGCGACCCGACCCAACTCGTGACCGGCACCCCCTGGCTGCGGCTGTCGTCGCCGGCGGAGTTGCCGGACCAGTTACGACACGGCACGGCGGAGGCGTCGCATGGCTCCTGACACGAACCGCCCGGCGCGGATCGCCACCTTCCTGCTCGCGTTCGTCGCCTACGCCACGAGCGAGGTGGCGGCGCACTCGACGGGCGTTCCGGGACTGTTCGGGATCGCCTTCGGGGTCGGTCTCTTCACCGCCGCCGGTCTGCTGAGCGCGTTCGGCCCGAAGCCGACGGCGAAGTCAACGGCGACGCTGCCTCGGCGCGTTCAACTGCTTCTCGCCCTCGCTTTCGCGCTCCCGCTCGCCGCCGAACCACTCCTGCGGTCGCTCACGGCCGACGGTTCCCCGCTGGAAATGCAACTGATCTTCGGCCTGCGGGCGCTCGGCGTCCTGCTCGCCGGGCTGGGCGCGTGGGCGAAGTGTCGGCGGCTGGCGGCGGTGATCGCCCTGTTCCTGGCCCTGTTCGCGTCGGCGATGGGCGACCAGCCGGCGGTACCGTACCTGCTGGTCGCACTCGCCGTGTGCGGGGGCGTGTGGCTCGTGTTCGAGAACCGCGACCGAGCGGGGGCGACGGCCGCGAGTGGCGAACTGGTCGGCCGCGTGCCGCTACGGATGCCGTACCGCGAACTGGCCGTGTTCGGCGTGCTGGCCGCGTGCGCCGCCGTCGTGGCGGTGGCCGGGCCGAAGCGGGTGCTATTCACGCTGGGCGAACTGATGCCGACCTCCGGCGGGAGCGGCGACGTGGACCCGTTCGCGCGGTCGGGCGTCGGCGACGGGCCGGAGGAAGTCGCCGGTGACAACGCACGCGCCGCTGGCATGGTCGAGTCCGACAGGTTGATCGAGGACACCAAGGACGCGCTGGTGGATGTCGTCAGTGACATGTTCGGCCCGCCGCACAAGCCGCCGAAGAAGCAAGAGCGGATGGTCGCCGGCGGCTTGGCCGATGTCATCCAGAACCACGGCAAGCTGCCCGACAACCGCCGGCCGAGCCGCGACTTCGACACTCACCGGCAAGGGCCGAAGGGCAACCGCACGCCGGGCAGCCAAGCGGCCCGAGGGCTGTTCGAGGTGTCCGGGCGAACGCCGCTGCACGTCCGCGCCGTTGCCTACGAGCGGTATGCGTACCCGGCCGTCGCGCGGCCCGACGAGTGGCTAGCAGCGGTCGGCGGCGGGTTCGCCGAACTCCGCGTCGGCGGGTCGATGGTGTGGCAACAGAGCCGCGACCCGGTCAGCCTCGGCGTCGAGCCGCACCCGGACGGGAACGAGTGGATGCGGTCGTCCCGCCTCGACCCCGCCGCCGCCTGGTACGCCGACGACGACCGGCACCAGTTCAAAATCGCCGCCGACCGGCTGAACCTGTTGCCGACGCCGGAACTGCTCGCCCGCTTCCGCATTCAGCGGGTGGACAAGCCGGACTACTACCGGTGGGAGAACGACGGGGTGCTGACGCTGGCCGGCCGGACGCGCGTACCGCCGGGGATCGTCGTGAACACGGAATGCCGCACCCTGTTCCCCGACCGGCTCCCGGCCCACGCGCTGGCCCACGGGAGCGGCCGCGCGGCGTTCACCGAACTGCCGGACGAGTTGGCCGAGCGGATCGCCGCGCTGGCGGCGGCGTGGACGGCCGGCGTACCGCGCGGGTGGCCGCAGTTGGACGCCGTCGTTCGCGCGTTGCGAACCGGGTACGAGTTCGACCCGGACGCCCGACCGCCGGCCGACCACCCGCACCCGGTGCTGTGGTTCCTGTTCGAATCGCGGCGCGGCCCGGCCTACCTGTTCGCCACCGCTGCCGCCCTGCTGCTTCGCAAGCTCGACTACCCGACCCGCGTCTGCCTCGGCTACTACGCCGCCCCAAAACGGTACGACCCGGAGACGGACCACACCCCGGTTCGCGCCGGCGACCTGCACCTGTGGCCGGAGGTGCTGCTCCGCGACGGCCACTGGCTGGTGCTGGAACCGACGCCGGGGTACGCCGTGCTGCCGCCGCTCCGGCCGTGGCGCGAGCGGGTCGCCGACGCTGTGGACGCGCTGGCCGAGTGGGCGAAGCGGAACGCGCTCGCGCTGGGCGGAATCGCCCTCGGCGTTGCCGCCCTGCAGTGGCAACGGCGGCGGGTGTCGGATGCCGTCGCCACGACACGCCACCACCTATTCCCCGGCGGCACGTGGCGGGAGCGAATCGTTCGCGCGGCGAAGTTGCTGGAGCGTCGCGGTCGGCTGGCCGGGAGCCCGCGCCGCCCGGAGCAGAGCCTCACGGCGTGGGCGGACGAACTCTCCGCCCGCCGGCCGGCCGACCCGTCGCTGTCCGCCCTCGCGCGGCTGACCGAGTGGGCGGTGTACGCCCCGGCGCTGCTGCCGCCGCCCGTGCCCGAAGCCGAAGTCCGATCGCTGTGCGCCCGCGCCGCCCGCGCGTGGCCGCTGACGGCGTTCGTCCGCCCGCCGACCGGAGCCCCCGCGTGACCGAGCCTGCGATCTCCCCGTCCACTCACGACGCCCTCGACGGCCTCCGCCGCGCGCTGAACGCCGCCCTGCGGGGCAAGCCGGACGTGACCGAGCGGGTCATCGCGTGCCTCCTCGCGCGGGGCCACCTGCTGCTCGAAGACAAGCCGGGCCTGGGGAAAACCACGCTGGCCAAGGCGCTGGCGACGGCCGTCGGCGGCGGGTTCGCCCGCGTCCAGTGCACCCCGGACCTGCTCCCCGGCGACATCACCGGGTTCGGCGTGTTCAACCAGAAGTCCCGCGAGTTCGAGTTCCTGCCCGGCCCGGTGTTCGCCGACGTGCTGCTGGCCGACGAGATTAATCGCACCACCCCCCGCACCCAGTCGGCGCTGCTGGAGGCGATGGCCGAGCGGCAGGTGACGGTGGACAACACGCGGCACAAGTTGAGCGACACGTTCTTCGTCATCGCCACCCAGAACCCGGTCGAACACCACGGCACATATCCGCTGCCGGAGGCACAGTTGGACCGGTTCGCCATGAAGCTAAGTATCGGGTATCCGGACAAGCCGCACGAATTGCAGATGCTGGCGGCGGCGGTCGGGGCGGCGGACGGCCGGGACGCTACGCCGGTGCAGGGGATGATGGGCCGCACCCTGGCGATGCTGCAAGACAAGGTGGCGGCGGTCGCCGTCGCGCCAGCCGTACAGGGGTACATGATCGACCTGGCGCACCGCACCCGCGCGCACCCGAAGGTGCCGCTCGGCCTCAGCCCGCGCGGGCTGCTCACGTGGCAGCGGGTGAGCCAGGCGTGGGCGTTCCTGCACGGCCGCCCGTTCGTCACGCCGGACGACGTGAAGGCGGTCGCCCCGCCGGTGCTGGGCGTGCGGCTCGGCGGCACCGCCGAGGCGGTGGTGCCGGAATTACTCGCGTCCGTTCCCGTCCCCGTGTACCCCCACTGAAGGTCCGCCATGACCGAGATCGCCGTCGGCTTCGCCGTCCGCTTCTGCCAGTTCGGGATCGAGGCCGCGCTGACGCTGCTGGTCGGCGTGTTCACGGCCGGCGTCCTCCGCCGCATGGTCGGGCCGGCGGGCACCCGCAAGCTGTTCGGCTCCGGCGCGATGGGCCTCGTCCGCGGCTGGCTGGCCGGCATGCTGCTGCCCGTCTGCGCGCTCGGCGTCATCCCGGTCGCCCGCGAGATGCGGCGGGCCGGCGTCCCCGGCGGCACCGTGCTGGCGTTCGTCCTGGCCGCCCCGCTGCTCAACCCGATCTCGTTCCTGTACGGGCTGACGCTCGCCCAGCCGGCGGTCATCCTGTCGTTCGCCGCCGCTTCGCTCGCGTTATCCACCCTCGCCGGGCTCCTGTGGGACCGCGTCTTCGCCCGCGCCACCGACGCGGCCGAGTCCGCCGCCCGTGCGTCCGTTGCCGACGCCGAACCGCTGCCGGGGTACGGCCCCCGCCGGCTGCTGGCGGTGTTCGCGTCCGCCCTCCGCGACCTGACCGGCCGCGACCTGGTGTACTACCTGATCGGCCTCGCCGGGTCGGCCGTGCTGGCGACGGTCATCCCGTTCGGCACGCTTCAAGGGGCGATGCAGCCGACGCAGTGGTACGCGCCGCTGCACATGACCCTGGTGGGCGTGCCGGTGTTCTCCTCGCCGCTGTCCGGCATGATGAAGATCGGCCTGATGTTCGGTCACGGGAACAGCGTCGGCGCGGCGTTCGTGCTGTTCACGCTCGGCATCGGCACCTGCCTCGGCACCGTCGCCTGGTTGGTCGCCGACTTCGGCCGCCGCCGCGTCCTCCCGTGGTTCGCCGTCTACGTCGCCGTCGTCGTCGGCCTGGCGTACCTGGCGCAACCGCTGCTCACCGACCCGGCGCGGAAAGCCGAGGACCACACGCACGCCTTCGACGACTACTGCTGCCCGTTCCCGGCCGACATGGGGGGCGACTCCGTCGCCGGCGCGTGGGGCAAGGTGGCCGAGAAGTTCGGCCCGCTCGAACGGCCGCCGGTGTACGCCCTCGGCGGGATGATCGCCCTCGGCGTGCTGCTCCGCCGACGCGACCGCGACGGCCGCGTCGAGCGGTGGCTGACCGCCCGCGACGCGGACACCGGCCGCGCCCGCCCGAAGTGGGACGTGGTCGTTCCCGGTCCGGTCCTCGGCGGTCTCGCCATCCTGGGGCTGGTCGGGTTCAGCGTGATCGGGGCGTTCGTCTACTACCCGGAGAAGGAGCAGTGCCTGAAGGATCTGGTTGTGTACCGCACGGAGGCGGCGGTGGCCGTGAACACCGGCCACAAGGCGGACGCCATGCGGACGCTGGAGGAACTCGACCTGATCTCCCGCAAGCTGGAAGTCGGCGTGTTCCTGCGGACGTTCCGCAAGTCGGCCGAGCAGTCCGAAGCCGGCGAGCGGTACCGGGAAGCGCTGGAGGCGGTGCGGGATGCGTTCAAGGACGGCCACCCGGAACTGGCGAAGAAGCTGTTCCAGTTGCGGCCGGACGAACGCCGGGTGCGGGACGCGGTACGGACCGGCGACTGGGCGACGGCGCGTGCCGTCGTGGACGCGGCCGACGCCGAGCGTCGGCAGCGGGCCGCCGAGGATGCCAACCCGCGGAAGGCCCCGCCGCGGCTGTTCTCGGCCGAACTCGGCGTGCTCTGGCCGGCGATTCAAGCGGGGAACGCGGACGCCGCGACGGCGGCGCTGGCGGAACTCGGCTTCACCGCGGACACCGTCGCGGAGACCTACGACGCCCTCCGTGCGGCCTTCAACCGGGAATAGATCGGTGGCCGAGTTCGATAACCGGCTGGCCGAACGCGAGCCGGTGTTGGCGGCCGAGGCCCGTCGGACGACCGTGGTGGCACGCGACGGCCCCGCCGAGCGTGGTGACGGTCTTCGAGTGGTACGAAAGGAAGCGGTCGCGTCGCCCGCAGTGGGGGGAGTCGAGAATGCCGTGAAGTTAAGCCGCAAGTGTTTGCCGGCGTATCTCTTCGTGGAGGATACGGCGGGGTCGGGTCATGTCCGGGTACTTCTTGGCCCGTCGTTTCTTGTATCGCGTTTCGATCCGTAGTCGTCGCACCGGGTTGACGACGAACTCCGGCAACGGCGTGCCCGGCGGAGCCGACGCCAGTCATCGTAACGCATCCACGAAACTGATCCGGTCCAGTCGCACCCCCCTGCCGGCGACCGGCCTCCCACATGACCACCCGCGCCAGGTCGTCCACCACCGCGAACATCACCATCTCTCCACGACGCACCCCGGCCTCCGTCTGACACCGCAGCACGTCCATTCCGAGCGTCGTCTTCAGATGGGCCAGATTCGTTTTGGCAATACGCCGACGCGGAGAAGTCTCGGCCGGTCCATCGGGGCAGGTGGGCGGCGGCCGTATTGCGGTGGAGGATCTGGAGGACAAACAGATGGATCGTCGTGACCGGGTCGAAGACTCGCTCCCGCCATGTGTGTCCGACCAGCTCGTACAAGGTGCGAAGGGTGTCCGGTGACAGGACGGCGGCGAGTTAACTTCAGCGATCCGACACAGGGCGAGAAAGCCTGGGTTTTCTCGCCCTGTGTCGGATCGCTGAAGGGAATAGGCCTACCCGTCCCGCTCGCTGGGCAAGGCGGTTGCCGGATCAACGGTCATCCCACAGACGGGGTCGGTGGTCATTGTCGATACCTCACCGGGTTACACTTCGTGGATCGGCCGCGTTCGACTCATCGGTGGTAGTCAAGTGCGATCACCGGGTTGATTGCATGATCTGGTCGATCAGCGGCAAAAGTTTGCGGCGGGTCCGCCAATAGACGTCTTCCATCAGGATGTGGGCGAACTCGCCGTTCCGCCCGACACTGAACAGCCCTTCTACGCCGGTGCCCTGCTCGAATCTCCGCCGGTCGGCTTCGTAGTCGTTGAGGAACACCGGATAAGCGAGCGGTGTCCGTACCACCCGGCCGCCGAGGAACCGCTTGGACAATCCGGGCATCATGCGATCCAGACCGTCGAGGCACAGGGTTCCCAAGGCATCCTCGGTCGCGGTCCAGATGTCGTCACCGACGCGGCAGCCGATGTCGCACGTGATTTGAGTCTTGCCCACTGGCACCAGCCAGGGTAACCCGAGGCCGATGTCGCTCAACCGGAAGAACGGGTACTCCGTTCCCGGCGTCCAGGTAACCACATCGGGCAAACCGCTCGCCCCGGCGAACTTCATGTTCACGAACACCATCGCCCGATATCGGAAGCGTGCCAAGTGCGCGAGACGGTCGGTCCCGCGAACCAGTTTTGCAAGGATGTGGACCGGGGCCGTACTCACGACAGCGCGCGCCGGCACAACCTCCCCGTTGACCCGCACCCCGACAGCGCGTTCATTCTCAACCAGAATCGCCTCGACCGGCGAATCCGTGTGGATGACATCGCGGATTTCGTCGGCCAGTCGCTCGCACACGGACCCGATGCCGCCATCGGGGTAGACGTGCCAGACGTGCGGGGATTCGGCGACCGTCCCGCTGTACCCGACGGCCACCGTGCGGCGGGTGATCGTCGCGGCGGCTTTGAGCATCATCGTGCGAGGCAGGCTGGTGGCGAACTTCTCGCCCACCGAAGCCGACAATTCCGCTCCCGTCGCCCCCGACCACGCCTCAGTCAGCGGGAGTGCGATTTCGTCGGCCAGTTTGCGGCCGTACTGCCTGCGGTAGTGATCGGCGGCCGTGACCGGCGTCGCGGCGATCAGTCCACGGGCTTTCGCCGCCACCGCACTCGACACATACCGCAACGACCGCATCAACCCGAACGGATACGAATACCTACGCCCGTTATGCCACACCGTCTCGCCATATCTGGGCATCGGTCGGCACGAAGCGGAGACGCCGACCGCCGCCGCCAAACGGTTGGTGATGAAGTGCGCCCCACAGTCGTAGGTGAACCCGTCCACGTCCCGTTCGCTTCGGGCCAGCCCGGCGAGGTGTTTGCCGGCTTCGTACACCCGCACGGGCACGCCGTGCCGCCGCAGGTATGTCGCGGCCGTCAGGCCGGCGAGGCCGGCTCCGAGGATCACTACGGGTCGTTCGTTTGGCGTCATGGCGTCACCCCTCGGTGTCCGTCGGTTTGCGGAAGAGCCCTTGGAGAATGGCTCCGCGGCCGACCGAGGCGAGCAGCCCGTCGAATAACGTGAACATCCCGAGGGCGACGACGGATCGGAGTGACAGCCGGTTCACAAGCCAGCGCGGCCCGCCCCAATCGTCGAGCCAGTTGCGGAGCGAGTATACCCAGTTGACCGGGCTTACGGCAGTTGCGAGCCGCTCGACCGAGAGTCCCGCCTGAATTCCGAGCCGGGCCAGAGTCGTTCGGTCGAACAGGTAGGTGTGCCGGGGAAAGTGATACCCGCCCCAGTGCCGCCCGCCGAACAGGGCGAAGTCCGGCGAACCCACGTTGTCCGTCACGACCACGACACGACCGCCCGGCGCGAGTAGGCGGGCGACCGAACCCATGGTGGCGAGCGGGTCGGGCAGGTGCTCGACGGTCATTACCAGCAGGATGAGGTGGTATGCCGCAGCCGGGAGGCTTGCGGCTTCGACGCCGCCGTGGTGAACGGTCAACCCGCTCGCGCGAGCCGGCGCGACCGCTCGCGCGTCGGCATCGACCCCTTCGAGCCTCCAGCCCGGCCGTCCGAACTCACGGAGCAATCCGAGGTGAAAACCATCACCACACCCGACATCAAGTACGCGGGCGTCCGCCGGCAGACCGCGACACCAGCGGAGCAATCGCCGGGCTTCCAGTCGGCGGCGGACGCGGTATACGAAGCCGTACTCGGCTGGTCGAAATTGGAAGGCGTGGTAGGCGTCCGGGTAGATTCGCGCCGACTCATCGTCCGCAGGGCGAGGGTTCAGGTAGACCAGACGGCAGCGACGGCAACGGACGGCCAAGAACTCATCCACACAGGTGCGGTACTCGAAATCGGCACCGACCGCGATCGGTTCGGCGTCCTCGACTCGACACAGGCAGCAGAGAGCGGGAACCAACCGGAGTGGAGCAGGTTCGACGTTCGGTTGGCTAAAATGCTGGGGTGACATGGGTGGGCAACCGACTCCGTGGAAATTGAGCAGATGAGACGCGGCTCAGGGGATGCGCCGACATCCCCAGAGCCGCGCGACCGGGTTACTTTTTGTCCGCGACCTTGACGTGGAAGCCGGCTTTATTCAGAGCCTGGACCGCCTCGGCCGCGTCGAACTCGCCGGTCAACTCGGCGGTGCTGACCTTCGCCTTGGCGGCCACCCCGGTCACCCCCTTCACGTCCTTGACCGCGTCCCGGAGCGACTTCACGCACCCGCCGCAGGAGTTGTGGAACCCGGTCACCGTCAGGGTCTTGACCGTGCCGGCCTGAACCCCGCTGTCGTCCTTGAAGGCGTACCCCTGGTCCTTCCCCGGATCGCCGTGGAAGCCCGCCGCGGCCAGGGCGTCGAGTGCCTTCTGGGCCGCCTTGGCGTCGGTGGCGGTGAAAGTGGCCGAGGTGGTCTTCTTATCGGTCGAGACGCCGGCGACGCCCGCGACCTTGCCGAGGACCGCCGCCACCTCTTCCGCGCACCCGTCGCAGCACATATGCACGTTCTTCAGTTCCACCTTCGTCGCGGCGGCGGGCTGCGCCCCCGCCGTCGCCAGGGCGGTCACGGCGACCGCCCCCACCAGCATCAGAACTCGGCTCATATCGCTCTCCAGAAGGGACGACGCGGGTACGTCGTCCGGTTCAGCCGGCGGGTTCGGCCGCCACGGCGGCCCGACTCATGACCCGGCGGTGTTCGGTGCTCCCGCCGGTCCATTCGGTCCCGGCGGCGGCGGGCCCTTCGACAGGTCAATCACCTCGGCCTGCGAAGGGTTGTGTTTTGGGTCAGTGACGCCGTGCGTGTCGGAGTCCACGGGGGCGGGGGCTGCCGCCCTCGCCGGTTCGTGCAGCCACGCATCGTCCCACGCCGGTGCCGGCGGACCGCCCGCGGCCGGGTCGGGTTTCCGGTAGACGTACCGGCCGAACAACTTGAACGCCGCCGGGGTGACAATCTGGTCCATGATGGTGGCGTCGATCAGCCCGCCGATCACGACGATGGCGAGTGGGTGGAGAATCTCCTTACCCGTCTGACCGGCCCCCAGTGCCAGGGGGATCAGCCCGATGATGGCGGTCAGGGCCGTCATCAGAACCGGGGCGAGCCGTTCGAGTGTGCCGCGGACGATCATGGCGTCGCCGAACGCCTCGCCCTCCTCTTTCTGGAGGTGGATGTAGTGGGCGATCATCATGATCCCGTTGCGGCTGACGATCCCGATCAGGGTGATGAACCCGACCCAGTGGGCGACCGACAGCGTCGTCGCCGACGCCCACACCTGCGGCCACTGCCACCACGCCGCTGTTTGGAAGGCAGCCGCGTCGGGGCGATTCAAGATGAGCAACGCGACGACCGATCCGAGGGCGGCCAGCGGGATATTGATGAGCAGCACCATCGCCGCCGCGACCCACGAGCCAAGGCACTGCCAGAGCAAGAGGAACACGCCGAACAGCACCACCCAGAACAGCCAGAACAGAAGGGTGTTCGCCTGCTGCTGGGCCTCGAACTGGCCGCCGACTTCCACCCGGTCGCTGCCGGTGGTGGCGGCGAGCGTCTCTTCGACCGGGCGGATGGCCTGCCGGATGTCGGCCACCACCCGGCCCAGGTCGCGGCCCTGGACGTTGCACGCCACCACCACCCGCCGCTGGACGTGTTCGTGGTTGATCGTGTTCGGGCCGCGGGCGTCCAGGACGCGGGCCACCTGGGAGAGCGCGACCTTCCGCCCCGACGGGGTGTCGAGGATCGTCTGACCGATCACCGAGCGGTCGGCACGGGCCGCCTCGTCGTACCACACCACGAGGTCGAAGTAGCGGTCCCGGTCGAGGACGGTCGAGACGACCCGGCCCTTGTACGCCGTCTCCAGGAGCCGCGCCACGTCGCCGGGGGCGAGGCCGTACTCGGCGGCGGCCTTCCGGTCCACCTCCAACCGCACCTGCTTGATGTTCTCCTGCGGTTCCACCTGGAGATCGACCACGCCGGGGATTCCGTTCATGAGGTCCCGGATGTCATAGGCGGCGGTCACCAGTTCCCGCAAGTCGTCGCCGAACACTTTCACCGCCACTTGGGCGCGGACCCCGCTCATCATGTGATCGAGGCGGTGCGAGATCGGCTGGCCGACGTTCACGTTCACGTTGGGCAACTTCGAGAGACGCTCGCGGATGTCGGCCTGCACCTGGTCGTGGGGTCGCCCGGTGGTCTCGATTCCCCGCCCGTGCAACCCCGGCACCGCCCGCAACACGGCGTACCCGAAGCCCGGCTTCGGGCGCTCGTGCGGGGTGAGCCGGACTTCGAGTTCCGACGTGTTCACCCCCTCGGCGTGTTCGTCCTGCTCGGCCCGCCCGGTCCGCCGCGCGACGGCCGCCACTTCGGGCACTTCCCACAGTTGGGCCTCGGCCCGCTCGGCAACCCGTTGACTCTCTTCCAGACTGGTGCCGGGGCGGGTCTGGATGTTGACGGTGAGTGTGCCCTCGTTGAACGGCGGCAGGAACTCCGACCCCATCCACAGGACGACGAACTTCGACCCGAACGCGAGGACCGCCGCGACCACGAGGACTTTCCGCGGGTGCCGTAACGCCCAGCGGATGACCTTCGCGTCGAGCCACTTCAAGGCCCGCAGCAGGGGCGGGTCGCCCTTCCGCGCCATGAACCGGGCACGCGGGAGCAGCAGCGACGCCAGGGCCGGCGTCACCGTCAGCGACACCACCAGGGAGGCGACGAGCGAGACGACGTAGGCCAGGGCGAGCGGCGCGAACATCCGCCCCTCCAGCCCGGACAGCACGAACAGCGGTAGCACCACCAGGCAGACGATGAGCGTGGCGTAGACGACCGAGTTGCGGACCTCGCTCGACGCCCGGAAGATCACCTTGAGCGGCGGGTCGGGGGCGGCCTTCTGCCGGTTCTCCTTCAGCCGGCGGTAGATGTTCTCGATGTCCACCACCGCGTCATCGACCAGTTCCCCGATGGCCACCGCGATCCCGCCGAGGGTCATCGTGTTGATCGTCAGCCCGAGCGCATTGAACACCAGGGCCGTCACCAGGATCGAGAGCGGGATCGCGGTCAGGGTGATGAAGCTGGTGCGGAAGTTGGCCAGGAACAGGAACAGGATCAGCACCACCCACAGGGTGCCGTCGCGGATCGCTTCGATGACGTTGTCGATGGCCGCCCGGATGAAGTCGGCCTGGCGGAAAATCCGCCGCTCGATTTTTACGTCCGGTGGGAGTTCGCGCTGGAGTTGGTCGAGGGCGGCCTCGATCTTCGGCGTCAACTCCAAGGTGTTCGCCCCCGGTTGCTTCTGGATCGCCAGGATGACGGCGTCACCGCCGACCACCCCGTCCGGGCCGCGGACCCGGACCCCGCCGTCGCCCCGCCGCACCGGCCCGGCGAACCGCACGTCCGCCACCTCCCGAATTCGCACCGCCCGCTTCTCCCGCCACACGACCGGCGTCTCGCCGATGTCCTCCAGGGTGAGGCTCTGCCCGCTGATGCGGATCAAGTACTCTTCCTGCGCCCGCTCC
>JBBRUO010000051.1:0-17613 GCA_038247725.1 Gemmatales bacterium | reverse complement strand
GCTGGAGGCGTTCGGGCGCGGCGCGCATGCGATCGAGGAGAGGGATGGCGGCGAGGTGGGGCGTGCTGAAGAAGCGATGATGGTCGGGCTGGTCCTTGCGATTTCCGTGGCGCTTGAGCATGCCGACGCCGCAGAGGCGTTCTCCCTCGTCGAGGGCGAGGTCGTGGCGGACGCCAGCGTGTGCGGTCGAATTGCGATGGATGTGCTCGTCGACGACCGATTCTCGTAGACCGTCGAGTGACATCGTGAAGTTCCTCACGGCACGCTGGCCAACTGATTATGCCGAAGCGGGAGGCGTTTCGGCCAGCCGGCGCTCGAATTTCCGAACGCGGTCGGGTTGGTCGGCGAAGTGGTCGCGCAGCCGCGCCAGCATCGCCTCCCGGTGGTCGGGTAACTTCAACCGGTGCGCGACGGTCGCGCCCGCCTCCCACAGTTCGACGGCCTTCTCGGGTTCGCGGTTCGCCGCCCGTGCCACCCCCTGCCACTCCATCGCCGTCAGTTTGATTTCCGCCGCCCTCATGCACGCGGCCGACTGCTGGGCGATGCCGAAGCAGTCGGCCGCCTCGCCGAACCGCTTCTCGTCCATCCGCAAGCGGCCGAGATTCCAGGCCACCGTGTACAACACCGCCGGCTGCGGGGCCGGGCCGTCAGCGGCATACGCCAGCGCGACATCGAACGCGGCCCCCGCCCCCACCCGGTCTCCGCCCTTCGCCCGCACTTCCCCCACCCCGTTCCACGCCAGCGCCAGCGGTACCGACTCCCCGCGCGCCCGATGATACTGAATGAGCAGTTCGTACTTCTCGAGCGCCTGCGCGTCGCGGCCGAACGAGTAGTCGGTGGCGGCGGTGACGAGGAGTGCGGTCATCCGCTCCGGCACCGGTAGCGTGGCGTCGGCGACGGCGTCCTCGTACCCCTTCCGGTACGAGTCCGGGCCGAGCGGCGGTTCGTACCACCGCACCCGCGGGGCGGCGGCGAACGCCTTCGCCATCACCTCGTCGCCCGGCTCCGCCCGGAGCATCACCCGCATGTGGTGGCACCACGGCCGCGGCCACTCGTGGGCGAGCAACTCGCGGAAGAACCGGGCGTACCCCGTCGGGTCCGCGATCTGACTGGGCAGGAACGTCCACACGACGACCTGGTTCGCCGGGTCCGGCAGTACCGACCGCGAGAACGTCATCAGTTCGCGGAGTCGCAACACCGGTGGCAACCCGGCCTCGGCGACCACCGGCGGCGTCTCCGGCCACGGCGGCATCCCGTGTTGCAACTGCACCACGCGGAACCCGTCGTGCGTCACCTGGAACCACGCCGCCACCTCATCGACATAACTCACCGGGTCGCGGAAGGGGGTGTCGTGCGTGTGGAACAGCCCGGCCGACGACGACTCGGCGATGGGGTTCAGCACCTCCTGGAACGCCGGGGCGGTGGCGGCGGTCGCGCGGACGACCATGGCCACGTCGTCCCGCTGGGCGACAAACCCGCTGATGTCCGCCGCGATTCGCTCCAGCATCCGCCGCACAACTCACCCCTTCGGGTCGAGGGTTTCAGGGTTCAAATTTCAGAGTTTCAAGTCGGACAACACCCACCGGTTGATCCGCGACACAGGACGGGGACTTGCCAACCTCGCGCCTGAAACTTGAAACTCTGAAACTTGAAACTCAAGTCAGTTGATCTTCACCACCGCGCCGGTGATCTCGTGGATGCCGACGGCGGAGCTGTTCACCGCCGCCCCGGACACCGCCACCTTGGACGTGTCGCACACGACGGTCTGCGAGGTGACGCCCATCGACGCCTTGCTCGTCCCCACCACTTCGACCAAAGCGCTACTCGCCTTGATGTCGTTCGGCGTCAGCACGATCTGGCTGCCGCCGGACTTCACCGTCACCGTCTCGCTGCCGTTCACGGTGATGTTCTTGCCGGTGATGGTAATGGTGCCGTCGCTGCTCATGACAACGCGACTGTCGCCGACGTGCAGGTCGATCTTGGTCGCCATGGAAACGTAAATGCCCGCCGTCTTGGAGGTGACCGTGATGCCGTTCGTGACGGTCGTGCTCTGGGTGTTCTCGAAGATCTCCACGACCGCGTCCTTGACCTGAATGGTCGCGGTGCCGGTGGCGACCGTGTGTTCGTACTTGCCCTCGCTGACGGTGACGGCGGTATCCCCTTTCACCGTCTCGGTGTGCGTGCCGTCCACGGTGATCTTCCGGTCCACGAGCACCGTCTGCGTGTCGTTGTGCTTCACCAGCGTGGACATGTCGTACTCGGCCTGCACCGCCAGTGACTCTTTCCCTTTGGTGTCGTTCGCCCGCATGCCGTTGAAGTTCGACCCGCCGCCGCCCGGCGTGGTCCGCGACATCAGCCCGCTGACCATCCCCTCTTTCGGCAGCGAACCGGGGGGGATGTGGTCGGCGTTGTACACGCTGCCGAGGACGATCGGCCGGTCCGGGTCGCCTTCGAGGAAGTCCACCACCACCTCGTGCCCGATGCGGGGGATGTGGATGACGCCCCACCCCTTCCCCGCCCAGATGGTGGACACGCGGATCCAACACGAACTGTCGGCGTCGTGCTTGCCCTCGCGGTCCCAGTGAAACTGCACCTTCACCCGACCGTAGGGGTCGGTGAAGATTTCCTCGCCGGCCGGCCCGACGACCACGGCCGTCTGCGTGCCCTTCACCGTCGGCCGGGGGGTGACGCGCGCCGGGCGGAACGGCAGGGCGGCCGGCAGGCAGGTGAAGCGGTTCTCGTACTGGTAATCGATCGCGCCGGAGCGGAAGTCGCCGGACGCAAGCCCGGCGTGTTCGACCGTCGTGAGGACGTACTCACCGTCCGCGTCGTAATGCCCGGTCAAGCTGAACGTGTGCCCGCCGGTCAGGTTGCCGCAGTAACTGGCCCCGCGGATCGTCACCGCCCGCGCGGCTTCCTCTTGCAGCCGGATGCCGACCATCCGCCGGTTCTGCTCGAAGATCTTCTCCAGATTGGCCGACTGGCTCTGCACCCCGCTGGGGTCCACCCCGTCGAACCACTCGGCGTACCCGCCGGGGTAGTCGTACCGCTCGAGCACGTCCACGTTGCCGGCCCGCAGGTCGTGATCCACGGTGCCGATCCGCACCGTCCCCTGGATCGTCCCCTCGGCGTCGAGCGGGCGGTGCGGCAGCTCGAAGTGGTGGTCCCACAGCGTCACCTTGCCCGACCGCAACTCCTGCACCTTCTCCCAATCGGTGACGAGGAACTGCCGTCGCTGCCCCTGTCCGCCGTCGGCCTGCTCGAACTCCAGCGTCGGCTCGACCGGCAGCGTCTCGTGCCCGTCCGGGTGGTCCGACAGCACCAACTTGTGCCCGTCCGCCGTGTGCGTGAAGTAATAGTAAACCCCTTCCTCTTCCATGATCCGGCAGGCGAAAGCGAAGTCCGATTCGCGGTATTGCGTGCAGTACTCGCGGGTCGCCTGGGCGTCGCGGATCTGCCAGTCCACGTCGATCCCGTCCAGCACCGCGGTGAGGATCTCCTTCGCCGTCTTCCGCTGGAAGATGCGGCTCCGCTCGCGGCGGGTGAGCAGCCAGACGTGCGGGACGAGTTCGGCCTTGTAATGGACGAACGTGTCGTCGCGGGACCCCTGGGCGAACCGGCTGATGATGCCGTGGTGGTGCCGGGCCTCGCCGTTGGGCAAATCGACGGACAGCACGGCGGGCTGGCCGAGCAGTTTGGCGAAATCGGCCGGCGCGTCGAGCGGCGCGAGCAGGTCCAACTCGAAGCGGAACAGCCGCGAAAGTCCCTCACTGCCGCGGAAGCCGGTCAGCAGCAGCGCGTCCGGCCCCAGCGGCGTGGCCACGCGGAACCGTCGGTTTCCCTGTTCGAAGTCGGCCATGTCCGAAGTCCTCCCGCCGTCCGAAGTTTGTGCCCGCCGGTGTCGGGCATTGTTCCAAAAGCCCCCCGACGGGACAAGTGGCGGCAACCATTGTGTCGGCGTCACGAAACCGCGACGCTCGCCCCATCACACTGCGGGGCGGACCGCTCCTCCACCTCCCCTCGTTGAGGGGAGGTCGGTTGCGAAGCAACCGGGAGGGGAGATGCTCTGCTTGTTAGCCCGCCGCGCGAGCAAGGGACCAAGCCTTGTGCGGGCCGGGAGCGACTGGCTCCTCCTGGCGGCACGCCCCTTGCTCGCGCGGCGGGCTAACAAAACCAAACTCCCCTCCCCTCCCCTCAACGAGGGGAGGTGGGTTGCAAGCCCCTCACGGCTCACGAGGGGACAGCCTGACCGGGTTCCGGTATCCAGATGATGCGATTCCCCCCGACTTACCGGACACTCCGAGACGAGTGTCCGTCACCCGGCCGGGGATTGAATGATCGGACAGTGCCCCCGACGCTGCGAACCGTCCCGCCTTCGGGTACGATAACCCGACCGCCCGATCCCCGGTGGAGTTCCCCCATGCCGCGCAAGAACCCCTACGGCTGGCAAAACGTCCAACCCGGCGCGCCCGTCCCGGCCGGCGCGACTCCGCCGAAGGTGGCGGGTCTTCCGCCGTCCCGCAAGTGGCGGCGGCTGTTCCTGGCGGGGGTGCTCGTCGGCGGGCTTTCCGGCCTCACCGTCCTCGTAGTGTTACTGCTCTCGTGGTCCGATTACCCGAATCTGGTGATCGTCGCGCCGCGCGCGAATTCCCTCGCGGTCCCGGACAACGCGGGCGGGAACACGACCGCCCAGGCACTCGCCGCGTTCAGCGCGGGGGGCAAGAACCGGCCACGGCGGAACGCAGCGCCGATCACCGACCCGAAAGCCCGCGACGGGTGGAAGCAGCACCTGTCCGCCGCGCGGGGCGGCGGGCTGATGGTCTACTTTGCCGCCTCGGGCGCGGCGGACGCGGACGGGCCGTTCCTGTGGTGGCCGCCGGCCACGCCGTCGGCCGCGCTCGCGGAAGAGGATAAACTCCGCGTGTCGGAGATCCTCGCCGAGTTGAAGGCGAGAAGCGGGCCGAAGTTGATCGTCTTCGACCTGACGCCGGGGCCGCTGCCGTGGGCCGCGAACGGGGCATACGGGGACTTCGCCGCCGCCCTCAAAGGGATCGACGTGGACATCCTCGCCGTCCCGGATTTGGCCGTCATCTGCTCCGCCGACGCCGACGAAACCGCGTGGCACTGGGACGCGGCGAAGTCGTCGGTGTTCGGCGACCACTTCGCGCAGGCCATCCAGGGCGCGGGGCGAAGCGCGAACGACGTGGTCACGGCTGAGGGCGCGTTCACCCAGGTGAAGCAAGACGTCATGGGCTGGTCGCGGAAGCAGCGGGCCGCCACCCAGACGCCGATCCTGTTGCCGGGCGGTGAAGGCGCGCGGCGCGCGGAGAAGGTCACGCTGGCGAAAGTGCCGCCGGGCGGCTTCACGTCCCCCGCGCGGCCGACCGCGCCAAGGCAGGACCGCACCGAACTGGAGCGGGAGTGGGCCGCCGCCGAGAAAGAACTGGCGCACCCGGAGCGGCTCGACCCGGAAGGGTTCAAGCAGTACCTGGCGTGGCGACTGCGGTGGGAGCAACTCGTCCGCGACAACCTCCCCGTGGGGCCACTCCCGACGACCGTGGCCGGCCTCCGATCCCGGCTGACGCGGGCCGCCGAAAGCGACATCCCGCTGGTGGCGCTGGCGGTGCCACAACCGCCCGTGAACGCGGACCTCCTCGACATCGACCGGCTGTGGAAAGTGGCGGAGGACACCGCGCGTCGGGCCGAGTGGAAGCGGCAGACCGAAGGTAGCTCCCGCCCCGAACACACCCGCCGCGCGGCGGAGTTGCTGTGCGCCAAACTCGACGCCGAGGGGCACACCAAACCGAACCTCGACCAGGCCGTCCGGCTGCTCGACGTGATCGAGGCTGAGGTGACGCTCCGTCCCGTCGAGACGCACCTGTTGCGGATGTTCGCCAAACACCTCACCGTCCCCGACCCGGCCGTGCTGAAACGGGCCGTCGCGTTGCGGCGCACCGCCGAGCGTGCCGCCTGGGCGGGCCTCGCCGACGCGCACGCCGAGGTCGCGTTCCGCTGGACGCGGTCCCGCCTGACGGACGCGGATCGGGCGCGGCAGTCGGGCGAAGACCTCCTCTTCACCGACGACGCGCGGGTGTTCGCCGAAGCCGCCGGCCACTTCGCTCAAGCGGAGAAACTGTACGGCGAGTGCCTCCGCGACGCCGCCGTGATCGCCGACGCGCTGGCCGCCCGCGGTCGGGTGCTGGTCCGGCTACCGTTTTACGCCCGGTGGGTCGCCGACTCGCACCGCACCACCCGCCGGGAAGCAGATTCCGCGATCAACGAATCACTGACGCAAGTCGAGACCGCCTTCCGTCACGCGCACGAACTGGACGCGCTGCTCTCCGCGCCACCGACCGATGCCACGCGGCGGGCCGATGCGGTCGCCAAACTCAAGGCGACGGCGGCCCAGGCGACCACGGCGTTCGAGGCGGTCGTAACGGCCTACGAGGCCGAAGTGACGACCCTGCTGAACGCGACCGAGTCTCAGCCGGCGAACTGGCACGCGATGGACGTGGCCGCCGCCGTCCCATTCCTGACGGCGGAACGCCGGGGCAAACTGTTCGAAAAGTTGGAGCGCGTCACCCGTGACCTGGATGACGACAGCCGCACGCTCGGCGTTCCCCCGCCGCCGACCCCCGGCCACCGGATCGCCGCCCGGCACGTCGCCGTCGCGCGGGCGTTGCTCGGCGGCACCGCCTCCGACATCCCGCCGACCGACGGCCACGACGTTGCGGCGTTGCGGGATGTCGCCGACCAGATCGGCGACCAGTTCCGGCGCATGCCCGCCGCCGCTCGCGGGGAAATGGCTCAAGTGCCCGAAGCGAAACCGCTGGCCCTGGCCGAAGCGCCGCTGGCGGACGCCGCGCGCCGGACCCGCCTCGCCGACCCGTCCGCGCCCGTCGCCGCCGCCCCCGACGCGGTCGTCGCGGAGGGCGACTACTGGCGGCACCGGTTCCTGCTGTGGCAGGCGGAACGGGCCATCGCCGACGGCTGGGCGGACGTGGGCACCGTCACCCCGGTCGTCCAGGCGAATCAGCCCGTCAATACGAACAACTGGTATGCCACCCGAACCGCCACCGCCCTCGCGGCGCGGGCACGAGTCGCGGTGTTGGGCGTCGTCGCCTCACCGACCTCCGAGCAAACCACGCGGCTGACCGACGGTTGCACCGTCGCCGCGAACCGACGGCCGAACGTGGTGCTGCCGACCGCCGCGACGACGTACACGGTCATTCAGGATTACCCCCGGTGGAGCTTCGGCTTCGTCGTGGCCGCGCCGCCCGAGCTGACCGGGCACCCGACGCTGTGGGTCGAACTGCCCGACGAGTACCGCGCGGCGAACCCCGAAACGGCCGCGACGCGGGAGGCGTACCGGGGCGGCGGGAAGTCCGGCACGCGGTCGTACTTCACCCCGAAGCAGGCCCCGGCGGGAAAGCAGGAACTCGCCAGCGTGGTGCTGCACCGCGGGCACCTGGCGAAGTGGGCCACGGCGGTGACGTTCACCGGCGACCCGACGCTCGAGTACGTCCACGTCCCGCCGACGGCCGACGCCCGGCTCGCCGTCGTCGCCGACGAGAAGGTGATCGGCGGCGCGGTAGTGATCCTGATCGACCGCTCCGGCAGTATGAAGTGGGACAATGGCGTCGTTCGAAACCCGACCCGCACCTCGCTCGCCCGAATTGGGTTGGAGAAGTTGCTCGACGCCTTGCCCAGCGGCACGGCGGTCACGGTCGGCGGCTTCTATCGCGAGATCGACAAATTGCCTGAGGTGAACGCCTTTGCTGGGCCGGTGGTGATCGATGGGGACAACCGGTGGGAGAAGCTCGGCCTGACGCCGTCAAAACTGGACGCGGTGCAAGGGGCCTTCACGCCCATCGCGTGGAGTATCGATCAGGTGCTGGATAAAGATGCGGGCCGGACGTTCTGGCCGACAAACTACACCGGTGCCCGGTCGGTGGTGGTGTTGACCGATGGCGAGGACACCTACGACTCGACCCGCAACCTGAAGCCCAGCGAGACGATCCTCCGCGCCGTCACTCGCAAGGACCACGACACCCGCCTGCACCTCGTATTCTTCGCGATGGACGACGACGACGAGAAGAAAGCGATGGATCAGTTCTCGTCGTTGGAAAACCCGACGCAGTACGGACCGGGGAAACTTCCGGTGAAACTGTGGCCGGGGGTGAAGGACGGGGAGGAGTTCGCGAAGAAACTTAAGGACCAGTTCCGGCCCCGCGTGACCTACGCCCGCGTCGGCGACCCCCGCGCCACGTCCCGCACCCTCACCGCCACGGTGCGCAACGCCGGCACGGGGAACACCGAGCCGAGTGCCGGCCTTCAGCCCGGCGAATACCGCCTGACGAGCGGCGCGTGGGAGAGTCAGGCCGCCCTGTTGCCGGGTGACAACCTGGTGCTGAAAGCGGTACGGGCGAAAACCGCCGGCTTCGAGCTGACGGTCCCGCCCACCGCCTTCGACCGCACGCCACCCGTCTTCCGCAAGTTGGGCGTGGCCGCCAACCCGTTCCGGCTGTCAATCCCGCGCGTCGCCTGGGAGGGGCCGACCGCCGCGCTCACCGTCGCCTTCGAGCGCGCCCCAGAGATGCCGTCGAAAGTCCACCGGATGAACCGCCCCCTGTTCCCCTGGCTGGACGTGACCGACCCGGCCAACCCCGGCACCCTCCGGCGGATGACGGTGCGGAACGATCCGTCCCTCGTCGCCCCGGCGTGGAGCGTGCGGTTCCCCGGATGGGACTCCGGCGCGGACCAGACCCGCGCCGTGAAAATGCCCGCCGTCACCGGCTTCTGGATCGACTCCCGCACCGTGGAAGCGACCACGCCCACGGCCGCCGGGACGTTCCCGGCCGAGAGTATTCTGGAAGTGCCGACCGAAGTGGCGAAGGGCCTGACCGCGCGGAAAGTCCCGACAAACGACGGTCCGCTGCTCATCCTCGAAGTGGACTACCGGCAACCCGGACAGTTCCCGTACCTCCTGGCGGCGTGGACCGGGGCCGCGCCGAAGCAGGTCCACCGCTACTACGACCCGCAGTACCGATACACCGCAACCTTTGGTCCCCTCACCCCGGACCAGGAGAAGTTGCGCGTCGGGTTCCAGTTGTATGCGGTCGCGGACCTCCGCCGGGCCGCTGACGCCGCGACGGTGGAACTGCCGGCAATGAAATCCACGGAAAGCTCTGACAGCACCGTCAACCTCCGCTTCGCCCCGCCGAAACAATGACGCCACCCCACCCGACCCCCGTGCCCCGCCGCCGCTGGCTGTTCCCGGCGTTCCTGCTGCTCGCGCTGGTCGGCGCGCTGGCGGCGGTGTTCTTCCTGCTCGGCGTGGAGAAGGAACCGGTGGTGGTGGCCGTCGCCGTCACCCAGTACGACGCCCCGGACTGGCCGCCCAACCCCTACGCCGAACAAGACGCGCGGGGGTTCGCCGGGCAGTTCGCCCGGCCCTTCCTGGCGTTCGAGCGGCAGGGCAAGGCCGGCATCCTCACGACACTCCGCGACGCCGTGACGGAGGCGAACGCGGGCGAACGCCCGCTCGTGCTGTACCTGTCCGCGCTCGGCACCGTCGCCGGCGACACGGCCTATGTTCTGCCGAGCGACGCGCGGGTGGACGCCGTCTCCGGGTGGCTCACACTCGACGACCTCCTCACCCCCTTCCGCGCGGCGACGACACCGGTTCTGTTGGTGCTCGACGTTCGCCCGGCCCGGGTGCCGCTCCGCCTGTTTCCGGCCGGTGACGTGAACGAGACGCTCGACGCCGAGTTGGACGCGCTGGCGACGGCGGGCAAGTTGCCGTTCACCGTGCTGACGGCCAACACCCCCAAGGGCGGCGCGGTGGCGCTTCACCCGCTTCAGCGGTCGCTGTTCGGCCTCGCCGTCGCACACGCCGCCGGTGGCGCGGCCGACGGGTGGTCGCCGGGCGGCGGCAAAGATGACCTCATTCGGGTGGAGGAGTTCACCGCGCACGCCATCAGCGCCACGGCCGACGGGGCAACCGCCTTCGGCGAGACGCAAGTGCCGCGCGTGCATCGGTCGTCGGTCGGGCGGGACTTCACGTTGCGGTCGTTGCCGAACACCGGGGCCGAACCCCTGCCCGAACCCGCCCCGCCGCGGGCGTATCCGCCGCTGCTCACGGCGGCGTGGACGGCCGCCGACGAGGCCCACGCCGCCGACTTCCACCTCCGCGTTCCCGGCCGAATGCGGCCGTTCGTGGCCCACGCGGTTCGCGCCGAACAGCGGTGGCTCGGCGGCATCGGGAACGCCGCCGTCGGCCAGACGCTCGACCCGAAGCCGGACGCCTTCACGGCCGCCGTGGCCGCGCGCGGGCCGGTGCCGTTCCCGGTCGTGTCGCTGGCGCGGCACGCCAAGGGGGCGAGCGTCGGCGACCACGGGCGACCGGCCGAAGCCCTCCTTCGCAAGGCGGTCGAGGCGATTCGCACCCCGACCGAGAAGTTGAAGGAGGACGTGGACAAGGAGCTCGCCAAGATCACGGCGGACGAAACGGTCGCCGCGGATGTGGTGGCCGCCGCCGCCTTCGACGCCGCCCAGACGCTCGACGCGCCGACGCAGGACCAACTGCGGCAACTGCTACGACTGGCCACCGCCCCGCGCGTGCGGAAGCCGTTCGCCGAACTGGCCACGCTGGAATGCCTGTGCGGGCTACCGCCGGGCCGGTTCGCCCAGCGGTTGAAGCCGGAAGGCTCCGTCCGCAAGGCGCTCACCGCCGCCGAACTGGCCGAGCGTGCGGCCGCCATCGACCCCCGCTCCCATGCGTGGCTGACCGGCGAACTCGCTGCCGCCGATACAATCCGCCGCGCCGCCCTGGTCGCCCTGTGCGACCCGGACGCGGAGGCGACGGCCATTCGCGGTGCCCCGCTGAAGTTCGAAGACGCCGCCCGCCGGTACGGGACGGTGATCGCCACGGCGGACCGGTTGCACCGCGCGCGCGGGGTGTCCGCGGCCGCGCGCGCCGTTCGTGACGATCTGGCGACCGACGGCCCGCCCGCCCCCGCCCCGCGACCGGGTGAATGGGAGAAGAGCGTTCGAGAGATGGTCGATGCCTACGGGGAACTGGAGGCGCGGCTCCGCCCGTCGGCCGTCGTCGCGGACGACCTCGGCCGGGTGGCCGACTCAGTCCATGATCGCGTCGCGGCCCTGCTCGCCGCGCGCGAGCGAGAAACGCCCGCCCCGACGGTGCGCGAATTGGAACGCCTGCTCCGCTGGCCCGGCTGGACGGGGAAGAAGCGACAGGCCCTTCGAACGGAGTTGTGGAACCGATCCGGGGAGGCGACCGCGCGGGTCCTGGCCGGGTGGCCGACCGCATACAAGCCCCCACTGCTTGGTCGCCCGGCCGCGTCAACCGCCGTGCCCGGCGAGTCGATCCGCGACCTGCGAATCGCCCTCGCCCTGCACGTCTCGGACAACCGGACCGGGGTGGAAGTGGCGACGGCGTTCGACGCCAAGCGGAACGACCTGAGCGACCGCACGGCGTTCGCCGCGATGGTCCGCGCGGTGTCGGAAGTGTTGGCGCGCGGCCGTGGCGCGCCCCCGCCCGACGCCGACCGCGACGCCCACCTCGCGGCGGCGCGGGAGTTCGCCGGGTGGCTCGCGAACGAGCGATACGAAGTGGACGCGGCCGCCGTCGCCGACATCGTGTTCGAACCGGGCTTCGCCCCGGCCAGGAAGTGGCGCGACGTGGCCGAGAGTTGCCGCTGACGATTCCAATTCCGACCCCCCAAGGAGGGCGTCCCGTGTTCCGATACGCATGGCTGATGTGCGCGGCTCTCGGCTTATCCGCCGGCGCGGCACTGGCACAGGATGACAAGTTCGCGACGGTCTTCGCCTTCTCCATGAACGCCGTGGACGGCAACCTGACGGACGCGGAACTCTTCAAAGCCGGTGGGAGCGACCGCCTCCGACCGCGGGCGAACGGCGTCACCGTATACCACCTGTACGTGAAGAACGCGACCGCCGAGGACGCCTCGTTCGTGGTCGAAATCGACGGCGGCGTGATGGCGTCGGTCGCGGTCGCGGACGTCGAGGTGGGCAAGTGGAAGCGGGTGAAGTTTGCCGCCGCCCCCCCCGTGCCCGCGCCGGTCGTCCCGCCGCCGGCCCCCGGCGCGGCGGTGCCGGAGCCGACCCCCGCCGGCAAGGAACTGGCCGTGAAGGACGGCAGCTTCCCGCTCTCGTTCAAGCTGCTGGACAAGAACCGCAAGCCGCTGAAGCCGGCCATCCCGAGCGAACTCAGGGCGGCCGTGATTCTCGCCGAGCCGGCGAGCTACGTCGCCGACAAGGACCGCACCGCGACCGTCACGCAGGATCTGGTCCGCGCGACGTTCGGCTTCACCGCTCCCAAGGACACGAAGCCCCTGCTGCTGGAGACGCCCGCCAAGTTGGCCCTGTCGTTCCCCCGCTTCGGCAACGAGCCGAGCCTCTTCCTCCGCGACGCCTTCCCCGTCCGCACGCTGTCCACCGAAACCCCGACCCCGACGCTCTCCGCGCGGCTCGGCGGGTACGGGACGGCGCTGCTCGCGCACGTCGCGGTGGACGGCGTCGAGCGGGCGTTCATCTACCGCGTGTTCCCGACGCTGACCGGCAACCGGCAGTTCGAGAAGGTCACGGCCGTGGCGGGCCGCGTGTTCCCGACGACGGCCGACGTGATTTTGAAGCCGACGAAGCCGGTGGCCGCGTTCCCGGTGCGGGTCGAGGTGGACAACGCCAAGGCCGGCGACGAACTCGAACTGCACGTCCGCCGCGCGGGCGCGTCCGAGGACGAGACCGAAGTCATCAACCTCGGCGGCCCGCGCCAGGAGCGGGTGTGGGTGCTGGCTGGCGAGCCGACGGGCCAGGGGTTGGCGTTCGCCACTCGGTCGCGGGACTGGGTGTACCCGCTGAACCTGACCGCCGTCCGCGGCCGCATCGAGGTCACTCCAGTTCTGAAGCCGACTGCGATCCCGACCGGCAACGCCACCCCGCTGACACTCATCGTGGACGACACCCCGCCCGACGTGACCGCCATCCGCTTCACCAACTTGGTGGAAGAGACGCGGCTGGAGAAGGGCAAGCCGCTGCGGGTGGCGGCCACCATCCGCGAACTCGACACCGGGACGGCGACGGCGGTGTTCCTGCTCGGGCAACCGGGCGAGGACGGGAAGCCAACGCCGGACGCGGTGCGGGTGATCGGCCGCCGCGTGGCGACCGACCCGAAAGACAAGCCCGACCCGCTGTCCAGCGTGTGGACGGCGGCGCTGCCGCTGCCGACCGACAAGCGGGGCGAACTCACCCTCTGGGTGTCAGCGACTGACGACGCCGAGAACACGGGCCTGTCTCGGCCGCAGCGGATCGAACTGGTGGACGGCCCGCCGCCGGGGCCGAAGCCGGGCAAGATCGCTGGTGTGGTGTGCTACGCCGAGCGGCCGCAACCGGGGATGACGGTGAACCTGGAAGCGGACGGCAAACCGAAGGGCACCACCAAGACCGACGAGAATGGACGGTTCACGTTCGACAAGTTGCCGCCGGGCGCGTACACGGTCTCGACCACGCGGACGAACTACTCCACCGGCCTCGCAGGGGTGGCAGAGGTGGCCGTGGAACCGGGGCAGACGGTCAAACCCCTGGTGACCCTGAAGAAGCTCCCGCCGCGGTGACAGCCCGCAGTCACCCGCCGAACTGGCGGTAGCCGACGTACCCGGCCAACCCGACGACGAGCAGGATCACACCCGCCGCGAGCAAGTTCGTCACCGCCGCCGACCGCCGGAACGCGGCGTCCCGGCGGAACCCCTCCGGCGTCCACGCGGCGGCGTTCGGACTGGCCAGCAGTTTGGCGAACAGGTCGCGGGCGAACGCCGCCTCGCTCGGGTTGGACGCGAGCGGGACGGTGACGTAACAGCCGGCGAACCCCGGCACCCGTTCCGGCAGCGTGACCGCGCGGGCCAGCAGGCGGGACAGGCCGTGACCCCGTTTCCGTGCCGCGTCCTGGAAGCGGCACAGCCCGGCGTTCTCGGCGGTGTCGGCGGCCAGGTTCCCCGTCACCCGCGCCAGCCGCAACGCCGATGACGGCAGCAGTTCGGCCAGCACCCACTTCGCCGTGCGGTCGATCCCGGTGAGTACCTGCTCGGCGGGGACGGCGGGACTCATCGGGAAACTCTTGCCCAGCCGCCGGTTCGCCTGCCCCACCGCGAACTTTTCGAAGAACGTCGCCCCGCCCGGCACCGCCTCCATCCCGGTGACGATGGCGTAGATCGGGAAGCGAACGCGCAGGTGGTGTTCGAGCCGCTCGAAGTCATGCCGCGCGACTTCGCCCCATTGTTGGGCCGTCGCGTCGGCGTCGAGGGTGCTCGCGGGCACGGCCAACACCGCCCCGCAGACCGGGTGCGCGGGGTGCCGACCGGCGTTCAGCAGCGCGCACAGGTGGGCGATTCGCCCCTCCGCCTCGGCCACCAGCGCCGGGTTTTGCAACACACTCGCGACCCCGCCGGCGCGCCCCGCCCTGCCGGTCGGCTTCTTCGTCCCGGCGTCCGTCAACGCCTTGATTCGGTCCTTCTCCGACGCCGTCAGCGCCCGCCCTTGTTCCCGCGCGGAGCGAATCAGCCGCTGGATTTCGTCCGGCGACCCGCCCGCCGCCCCGATGCTCCCGCCGAGGCTTCCGGCGAACGGCCCGCCGAGGCTCCCCAGGTTCCCGCCGCCGACGGACAGGCTGCCGAACCCGGCGCGGATCGAACCGCCGAAGCCGATGGACGCCATCAGGTTGACGCTGTCCGTCGGCGAGCCGAGCGACAGGTCGATGACCGAGCAGAGGGAGTGGGCACCCAGCAGCGACGCACCGGGGACGGTCAGGAACACCGCGTCCCGGTTGCCGAACACCTGGAGGGACCAGTCCGACGGGTTGCCGCCGGCGACGGTCAGGCCGTGCGGCATGGCGCGGAAGAACGGCTCGACCCCGCCCGGCATTTCGCCGAGGACGAGGAACAGCGGCGTCGATGGGAGCGAAATCCCCTGCGCCCGCAACGCCGCCTGGACGCCCTCCCAGGCCTCATCGAGGTCCGGATACCGCGCCTCCGGGCGGACGGGGGCGAGCGTGTCGCGGAGGTAGCCGGCCGCCCAGAGCAGCAGGTACACCAGCGCGGCGACCGTCACCAGCCAGTACGGTTTGAACCAGTCCGGCGACCGCTTCACCTCCACCCACCCGGTCCACCGCTGGATGAGGAAGGCGAACACGAGGACGACGGCGAGGAGAACGACGTGCGCCACCCACGCCAGCCCGACCGGCGGCACCGGCTTGGCGAACATCGGCACCACCGCCCCGGCGCACCAGCGGAAGACCCCACCGGCCATCTCGGAGATCGACATGGGAATCCCTCGAAGTCACCCCGCCTTTCGGAACAGCAACACCAGCAGGAACGCCAGCACCGGCACGGCCACCAGTGCCACCACCACCAGCCGGCGGACGGCCCCCCGGTACGCCTCCTCGCCGCGGAGCGGGGCCGGGTCTTTCGGGGCCACGGCTTCCGGGATCGCGGGCGGCTCCCGGCCGCCGGCCCGCACCGCCCGCGACCGGGCGGCGGACACCCACTCGCGGAGTTGGTCCGGCGTGTGTTCCATCTCCCCCCGGAACCCGAGCAGCACGCACCAGAGGAACGCCTCGTGCGCGTCGGCGGAGTCCGGGATCGCCTCGGCCAGCCGGGCCTGCGTCCAGAAGTTGCCGTAGCGAATGTTCGTGCGGTAGAGGGCCGCCTCGACCTTGTTCTCGTCCCACTCCTTCCACCCGGCGGCGATGAGCACCTCGTCGAGCCAGCAGACGAGGGCGTAACGGATGCCGAGGAATTCCGGGTTCGCGTGCCCGGCGTCGGCGTGCGGGTCGTGGCCGGCCGCGCCCCACGGCGGTGCGGTGTTCGGGCCGAGTAGCGCCTTCAGTTTGGCTTGCTCGGCGGCCAGGTGCGGTCGCGCCCCGGACGCCACCCGGTCGCGGAGGGAGAGGCCGTGCAGGAGGATTTCGAACGTGCGGTCGGCCAAGTCGGGGCGCATCCGAACCTCCGGGGTGGTGGCGGAGCATCTTACCGCCCGCCCGACCGGTCGCCAACGATGGCGCGGGTCCGTACCTCTGACTGACACCCGAACCTCGGCGGCCCCAATGACCCCGCAACCGATTCACTGGCACGAAGGGATGTTCCTCCGCCCGCACCACTTCCAGGCGGCGGAGCGGTATGGGCTGCGGGTGGCCGACCAGAACACGCGGTTCGCCCAGTGGCACGCCTGGGGCTACCGCCGGTGCGTCATCGACGAGGCCGCGCTCGGCGGGTTCCGGCTCGTGGTGCGGGAACTGGACGCCCGCTTCCGCGACGGCACCATCCTCTCGATGCCGGCCGACGCCCCCCTTCCGGACATCGATCTGAAACCGGCGTTCCAGGGGAAGACCACCCTCGACGTTTCCCTCGGCATCCCCGTCATCCGCTCCGGGCAACCGAGCGTGGCGACCGCCAACGGCACTTCGCCGACGGCTCGCTTTCGCGCCAGCGCCCGACCGGTGGACGATCAGAACACCGGCTCCAACCCGCAGACGGTCGCGTTCCGCTCGCCGCTAGTGAAGGTGCTGTTCGACGACGACGACCGCGCCGGGTACGAAGTGCTGCCACTGGTCCGGCTGGAGAAGTCCGACCGGCCGGAAGCCACGCCACAACTCGCGTCCGGGTTCATCCCGCCACTTTTGGCGTGCGACTCGTGGCCGATACTCCAGCACAAAATCCTGCAAGACGTGTTCGCCCGCCTGAACAAGAAGATCGAAGTGGTGGCGAATCAGGTGCGGTCGCGGGGCATCTCGTTCGACTCGCACACCCCCGGCGACGCCCGCCGGATGCACGCCCTCGCCCGCATGAACGAGGGGTACTCGGTCCTCGCCCACCTCGCCTTCGCCAACGGCCTGCACCCGTCCGACGGCTACCTCGAACTGGTCCGACTGGTCGGGCAACTGAGCGTGTTCGGCACCGCCGTGCGGCCGCCGGAACTCCCCCGCTACGACCACGACGACCTCGGCCCCTGCTTCTGGGCGGTGAAGCGGGCGCTCGACCAACTGCTGAACGAACTGGACATCGAGCCGGCCTACGAGGAGCGGCCGTTCATCGGCAGCGGGTCGCAGATGCGGGTGACGCTGGAGCCGACGTGGCTGGAGTCGGGCTGGCAAATGTTCCTCGGCGTGAAGGCGGACGTGCCGAAGGAGGAGTGCGTGCGGATGCTCACCCGTCCGGAGCGACTCGGCCTGAAGATCGGCAGTTCCGACCGCGTGGACACCATCTTCACGAAAGGCCAGGAGGGGCTGCGGTTCACGCACGCGCCGTACCCGCCCCGCGACTTGCCGAGTGGAGACAAGCTGACCTTCTTCGAGGTGTCGCGGGAGTCGGCCACCAACGAGTGGGCGGCCGTCCAAAAGGCAAAGACGCTGGCGATCCGCCTACTGGAACGGGACATCGTCGGCAGCATCGACGGGCAGCGGGAGTTATCGTTCAAGACGGGCAATCAGACGAGTTCGTTCGCGTTCACCCTGTATCTGATTCCGTCGGTGAAGTGAAGTGAAGTGAGCGGCGCTCCCGCTGGTCGCGGCGACGACAAAGT
>JBBRUO010000050.1:0-17622 GCA_038247725.1 Gemmatales bacterium | reverse complement strand
TCACCCCGGCCTTCTCGGCCCCGCCGCCGGCCGTAATCGCCGTGATTTCGACCCCGCCGGTCTTCTTCGGGTCGCCGGACTGGATGCCGATGAGCGCCCGCTCGGCCGGGCCGCCGGTCGGCGTCATGGGCGAACTCAGCGGCTTCGGGGTGACGGCGATGTCGGTCGCCTTGTCGCCGCGCTTCACCGTGAGTTTGACGGACTCGTTCGCGGGCAGGCCGCGCAGCCGGTCCTTGGCGGCGGTCAGGCTCGTCACCTCCTCCCCGCCGATCTTCGTCAGCAGGTCGCCGACCTTCAGCCCGGCGAGTTCGGCCGGCGACCGTGGCGCGATGGCGTCGATGGCGAGGCCGGTCTTCAAGGCCGACAGTTGGATGCCGACGAACCCGGCCGTCACCGGGCGGACGGTGGTCAACGCCTTGAACGTCTTCGGGTCGGCCCTGGCGGCGGAGGCGGTCGTCTTGTACCCGGCCAGGTCGATGTCGAGGGCCTTGGTTTGGCTGACGGTCACGAGGCGGGGCTTCGGCGCGACTTCGGGGTCGGCGGCGAACGCCCCGGCGAACGGGACGAACAGGAACGCGGGAATCAACGCGCGGCGCGGCATGGTGGGAACCTGAGTGAAGGCGAAGAGGCGAGTGACGGGAGTTTACGCGAGCGAATCTGAGGAAGCCGTGAGAGGGGTGAGTCGGTCCATCCCAGTGGGACGGACCTGCTTGCCGAGTTCGCGGAAGTGAGGTGCTGTCTCTCGAATCGGCCAAGTTATTCCGCGGTCGGTTTCATCGCAATCTTGTCCTTGCCCGTCTCGCTGAGATCCGCCGTCACCTTGAGGATGGTAACCTTGTTTGCATCTCGGTAGGCGTAGAGCTTATTCGTCTGGTTATCGACGATGAAGATGCCACCGGGCATAACGACCTGAACGGAGTATCTGGGGGAGACGGTCGCCGGCTTCGGCGGTTCGGCGGGCGGCTTCGGGCCGTCGGCGGCGACCGAGAGGGCCACCAACGCTCCCAGCACGATTGCACCGACGAGTCCGGACATCGAGAGCAGGCGGTTCCGCATACGGTCCTCCAAGTTGACCAGTGAGAGAAGCCACCGCGAGTTCCTCTCGCGGTGGGCCCGTCAGTCGAGATGGGACTCGTGCCGGGAAGTTGTACACTTCAGTTCTTGAATTCTTGCAGAATCTTGTCCTTGCCCGTCTCGCTGAGATCCGCCGTCACCTTGAGGATGAACGCCTTGTTACCATCTTGGTAGATGTAGAGCTTATTCGTCTGGTTATCGACGATGACGATGCCACCGGGCATAACGGTCTGGACGGAGTATCTGGGGGAGACGGTCGCCGGCTTCGGCGGTTCGGCGGGCGGCTTCGGGCCGTCGGCGGCGACCGAGAGAGCCACCAACGCTCCCAGCACGCTGGCACCGACGAGTCCGGACATCGTGAGTAGGCGGTTCCGCATACGGTCCTCCATGTTGACGAGTGAGAGAAGCCACCGCCGGTCTTGAGCGGGTCGCCGGACTGGATGCCGATGAGCGCCCGCTGGGCGCTGGGGCCGCCGCCGACGGTCAGCGGCGAGCTGAGGGCCTTCGGGGTGACGCTCACCGTGGTGACCTTGTCGTCCCGCGTCACGGTCAACTCGACCGCCTCGTTCGCGGCCAGCCCGCGGAGCCGGTCCTTCGCCGCGCCCACCGCCGACACCGCGTCGCCGCCGATCTTGGTCAGCACGTCGCCCACCTTCAGCCCGGCCTTTTCCGCCGGCGACCCCGGCGCGAGGGCGTCGATGACGACCGCTCCGCCCTGGCCCGGTTCGAGTTGGATGCCGACGAACCCGGCCGTCACCGGGCGAACGGAGGTCAAAGCCTTGAACGTCTTCGGGTCCGCCTTGGCGGCCGTGGCCGCCGTCTTGTAGCCGTCGAGGTCACTGTCAGCGGCCTTGGTCTGGCTCGGCTCGGCGTCACGCGGCTTGGGCGCGGGCTCGGCGGCGAGCGCGGCCGCGAACGGCACGAAAAGGAACGCGGGGATCAACGCGCGACGTGGCATGGGGGGAACCCAGATGGGGAAGGAGAGGTGAACCGAGTTTACGCGGGACGATCTGAAGGAATCGTGAGAGGGGCATGATTGATCGTTCCCGACGTTCGCGTGGGCGTGAGGTGTGACGCACCTCACGCCCACGCACCCGCCTCACGACAGGATCCCGACCCCCTGCATCTTGATGCCCTTGAAGGCCATCTTCAGTTGCTCCGGGTTCGGGGCGAACTCCAGCGCCGTCGCCTTGTCCACGTCCCCCCGCTCGACGAGTTGCCGCAGGTTCTCGGTGAAGTCCACCATCCCTTCCAGAAAGCCGATGCGGATGGCGTCCAACAGCCGGTCGTCCTTCGACTTCAGGATCAGGTCGCGGATGGTCGGGTTGACGATCATGATCTCGTTGGTCGGCACCCGGCTGGCCCCCGGCTTGATGCTCGGCACCAACTTCTGCGCGACCACCGCCTTCAGGTTGAACGCCAGCGTCTGGCGGATGGCGTGGTGCTGGATGGGCGGGAACAGGTCGAGGATGCGGCTGATGGTGCTGGCGGCGGTGCTGGCGTGGATGGTCCCGAACACGACGTGCCCGGTCTCGGCCGCGTGGACCCCGGCCTCGAACGTCTCCTGGTCCCGCATCTCGCCCACCAGGATCACGTCCGGGTCTTCCCGCACCGCGTGCTTCAGCGCCGTGTGCCAGTCGATCACGTCCAGGTACACTTCCCGCTGGTTGACGATGGACATCTTGTCCTGGAACACGAACTCGATCGGGTCCTCGATGGTCAGGATGTGCAGCGCCTCCCGCTGGTTCATGTACTCCAGCATGGAGGCGATGGTGGTGGACTTCCCGGACCCGGTGACGCCGGCCAGGATCACCAGCCCCTGGTCGAAGTGGGTCAGCTTCTCGATGCTCGGTGGCAGGCCCAGGTTCTCGAACGTCGGGATGCTGGTGTTCACCCGCCGGGCGACCATGGCGAACTTGCCCCGCTGCTTCAGGATGTTCACCCGGAAGCGGCACTCGTCGTCGCCGACGACGTGGGCGAAGTCGGCCCCGCCGGTCTCGTCCAGCACCTTCTGCTGCTTCGGCCCGAGGATGGCCATGAACAGCTTTTCCATGTCGTCCTGCGGGATCGGCTTGGTGGCCATCTTCTGGATGACCCCCCGCAGCCGCATCGCGCCGGGCAACCCGGCCTTCAGGTGCAGGTCGGACCCGTTGTGCTTCATGACGGTGCGGAACAGCACGTTCACCGGCGGCTCGCCGGGCACCGCGGCGGCCAGTTCCAACCCCGGCGTGTCGCCGTTGACCGGGTGCGGGCTGGCGTACGCCCCGGTCGTCATGGCGACTGTGGACTTGGCCGTCCCGGTGGCCGCGACGTGCGCGGGCGGGGCCGCCGGCGGGATGGTCGGGGTCGGGAGTGTCGGGCGGGGCATCTCGGCGGTCACGTCGGTGGCCGCCGGTCGAGCGACGGCCGCCTTCGGGGGCGGGGCGGCGTCCGGCGGCGCGCCGAGCGGCTTGGCGACGACCGCGCGGATGGCCGGCTTGGCGGCGGGCGGCTTGTCTTGATCGTCGGACATCGGGCGGGTCTCCGGAAGGAGGGAGAGTCGGGATTGCTCTACCGCTGAGCGATCAAGCGGTCGTACTCGGCGTGAGTGCCGATCCAGAACCAGACCACATCGTCTGCGTCTTCGACGGCCAGCGAGCGATAGTGGAGGCCGACGCGAACCGACCCGAACCGGCCGACCTTCTTGAAATGTAGTGACGGGTGAGATGGGTCGTCACGGAGCAACTCGTAACCGCGATCCGCCGTCCGTTGCACGGCTTCCGGGAGGGCGTTGTAGCAGTCCCAGAAGTGGGGGGTGGCGCGGTGGGTCACAGGTCGGTACACCTGCCGGCGCGGTGGTCGGCGAGCGCTTCGTCGCCGACCCGGTCCAACCGCCCGGCGGCGACATCGTCGTCGAATTGGCGGTCCCAGTCTTCGGCGTCGAAGCCCGCGAACCACGCGCGGAACGCGACCAGTTCGCTCGGCGGGAGTTCCCGAACGGCTTGCTCGATCTGGGTGACGGTGCTCATACGGCTCCTCCGGGCGTTGAGTTCGTACGGTCATCCTAGCCGGCCGCGCGGGGGATCCGCACGGGAATTCCCTGCTTCGCCAAGGCCGTTTTCGTGACCGGGATGGGGTATTCGCCGTAATGGAAGATGCTGGCCGCGAGCGCCGCCGACGCGCCAGCGCGGAAGGCCGCCGCCAGGTGGTCGGGGTGACCGGCCCCGCCGCTGGCCACCACCGGCACGTTCACCGCCGCGCACACGGCCTCCAACATCGGCAGGTCGTATCCGGCCTTGGTGCCGTCGGCGTCCATGCTGGTCAGCACGATCTCGCCGGCCCCCAGGCGGACCACCTCCTTCGCCCACGCCACCGCCTCCAGCCCGGTCGGGGTGCGGCCGCCGTTGATGTGGACTTCCCACCATTCGTCTTTGCTGGTTCCCCCCTCCCCTCCCGCCAGGGGAGGGGGGAACAAACCCCGAACCCGCCGCGGGTCGATGTTGACCACGGTGGCACAGCGGCCGAACTTGCCGGACACGTCGGCGATCAGTTTCGGGTTCGTCACCGCCGCTGAGTTCAGGCTGACCTTCTCCGCCCCGGCCTGGATCAGCCGCGTGGCGTCGTCGAGGGTGCGAATCCCGCCACCGACCGTGAGCGGCATGAAGCAGCACTCGGCCACCCGGCGGACCACGTCGAGCAGGATGTCCCGCCCCTCGTGGCTGGCGGAGATGTCGAGGAAGACCAACTCGTCGGCCCCGTCGGCGTCGTACAGTTTGGCGACTTCGACCGGGTCGCCGGCGTCGCGGAGGCCGACGAAGTTGACCCCCTTGACGACCCGGCCCCGGTCGATGTCGAGGCACGGGATAATTCGCTTGAGCAGCATGAGTTCCCCGGCACCAGTCTTCCGAACCAGAGGTCATGATATGCCGCTCGCCGATGTCCGCTGAATCGTGTGCGGCTGTGGTCGGTACTCCGAGGCGTGCTGGGTTGGGAGCTTTCTTCCGACCTGACGGGTCGGTTCTGTCAGCCCAGGCCGTGAGGCCTGGGTGCCATACCGTTCCATTCCCCGGCCCTGAAAGGGCCGTTCGTGGCACATCGTGAACGGCCCTTTCAGGGCCGAGGTGTTTCTCCTATCCCTGACCCAGGCTGACAGAACCGACCCGTCAGGTCGGAAAGATGGACTCTCACCGGCCCGCCGGGGCGAGTTGAATCTGGGCGGTCGCCTTCTTCCCCTTGCGGTAATACTCCGCCTCCAGCTTCTCCCCGCCCTTCAACTCGGCGACCAACTGCTGGAAGCGGGGCAGCTCGCTCGGCGCGTCCTTCCCGCCCAACTTCACCACCACGTCGTTCGGCCGCAGTCCGGCCTTCTCCGCCGGCGACCCGGCCTGCACCTCGACGATGAGAACCCCCACGTCCGCCGGCAGGTTCAGGTGTTCGCCGAGGACGGCGGACGGGGTCTCGAACACCACGCCCAGCCGCACCGGGCCGGCCGGCCGCAGCAGGCGGTCCACCCGTTCGGGGAACACCGGCACGTTGATGTCGATCGGTAACCGCTGAGCTTGCGGGAGCGGCGGGGGCGGTGCCTGGATCGATTGAGGGGCGGGAAGCGGGTCGCGGTTCGGGTCGCCCTTTTTCAGGCCCTCTTCCAACGCCTTCTTGTACTCGTCGCGGGCCTTCCGCAACTCGGCCTGGGCTTCCGGGTTGTCCTTCAGCTTCTCGATCTGCTCGTCGAACTCCTTCAACTGCTCGTCGGTCACCGCTGGGGGCGGCGGCAGGTCGATCTCCGGGCGGATCCGGCCACGGCGCGGGAACGGCTGCGGGAAGACCGGCGGCTGTCGGTTCAGCGGCGGCAGCGGCATCACGCGGAACGGCTGAAGTTCGTTCCGCAGCAACTCCGGGAACGCGAACGGCTGCAACTCCGGGAACTCTTTCAGCATCAGCTTGTTCATGTCGGCAACCATCTTCCGCAACTCGTCCGGGGACGGGTTGCCGGTCAACAACTGCCGGAGCATTTTCTTCTGGAGTGCTTCCAGGTCTTCCGGCGGCTCGGCGGCGATGATGGGCGTGGCGGGGACGATAGCCAACACCGCGGCGGCGAGGAGCCACCGATGGGGGGACCGGATCGACATGGCGAGACTCCGGGACGGGAGGACGGCGCGACAGCCACCCCATCATCTTACCCGCACGGGCCAGCGGTTGCGAAGGTGTTTCGGAATTGACGAGTGCCCGTTACCGACATCGCGGGGTGGCAACAGGGGTGTATACATTCGTGGCATGAACACGCACCCGATTCCCGCCGTCGCGCTGTCCACGTCCGCCGTGGCCGCCGTCGCCCGCCTGCGGGCCGACTGCCACCCGTGGTCGGTGCTCGTCGAGGAACTCGACATCCCCGCCGAGTTCCACCCGGACATCGACCTGCTGCCGTTGTTTCACCCGGACTGGCCGGCCGCCTACGCCGTCGCGAACCGGCAGGCCGAGGCGGACGCCTTCGCCGAGGCCCAGCGGATCACCCGGCGGCTGATGAAGTTGGCCGAAACCCCCGCTGTGCGGGTGGCCGCCATGCGCCGCGCCGGCAACCGGCCGACGCGCAAGGGGGCGGCATCGAAGGACACCCCGCTGGTGCCGATCCCCGGCCACGCGCTGGCGTACCGGTTGGCCCGTGGTGAGACCGTCGAGGGCATCGCGGCGGCGTACCTGGCGGGGCTGGTCGTCCTACCCTCGTCCGCCCGCTGACGACCGGTCGCCATTCCCACCGGCCCGGCGTCTGATACCCTCACATTTCCACCACCCCTCGGCCCCGTCTCATAACGGACCCCCCGACCATGACCTCGACCGATCTGCCCGTCCGCCCGCGCGTCTACATCGAGACCGTCGGCTGCCAGATGAACGTCCTCGACAGCGAACTCGTCGTCGCCGCGCTGAAGAAGGACGGGTACGAACTGACCGACGATCCCGCGTCCGCCGACGTGATGCTGTTCAACACCTGCTCCGTCCGCGAACACGCCGAGGACAAGACGTACTCCGCGCTCGGCCGCGTCGCCCCGTTCAAGAAGCAGGACCCGGACAAGGTGATCGGCGTCATCGGCTGCATGGCGCAGAAGGATCAGGAGGCGATTCGCGGCCGCGCCCCGTATGTGGATATGGTGGTCGGCACCGGGCAACTGGCGAAGATCCCGGAACTGGTTCGGGCGGTGCGGTCCACGGGGAAGCCGCAGTACGCCCTCAGCCTGGGGCGGAAGGACGGCGGCCGGCACGAGGTGGAAGCCAGCTTCGAGAGCTACGACCCGGCCCGCGACCCGCAGATGCGGCCGACCCCGTTCCAGGCGTTCGTCCGCATCCAGATCGGGTGCGACAAGTTCTGCACCTACTGCGTGGTGCCCAGTACGCGGGGGCCGGAACAATCCCGCCACCCGGACCACATCTTGAACGAAGTGAAGGTGCTGGTGGACCAGGGGGCGAAGGAAGTCACGCTGCTCGGCCAGACGGTGAACAGTTACGTGTTCGACCACGGGGACGGCCGGCGGACCCGCCTGAGCGACCTGCTGTCGCGGATGCAAGACGTGGACGGGTTGGGCCGCATCAAGTTCGTCACCAACTTCCCCAAGGACATGACGAACGACCTGCTGGATGCCGTCCGCGACCTGCCGAAGGTGTGCAAGTACCTGCACGTGCCGGCGCAATCCGGGTGCGACGAGATGCTGACGCGGATGAAACGTCTGTATACAGTCGATGAATACTGGGAGATGTTGCACCGCACCCGCGAGCGGGTGCCCGGCGTGGCCGTCAGTAGCGACTTCATCGTCGGCTTCTGCGGGGAAACCGAAGACAGTTTCGCCAAGACGATGCGGATGGTGGAGGAAGCGCGGTTCAAGAACTCGTTCATCTTCAAGTACAGCGAGCGGCCCGGGACGAAAGCGGCCGAGCGGTACCCCGACGACATCCCGGAGGCGGTGAAACGCCGGCGGAACCAGGACTTACTGGCGGTGCAGAACGCGAACAGCCTCGCCGACCACAAGCAGTGGGTCGGCCGCGAGGTGCGGGTACTTGTGGAGGGCCTGAGCCGGCAAGGGGAGAAGGCGACCGGCCCGGTGCGGCAGCTCCTCGGCCGCAGCCTGACCGATCATATCGTCGTCTTCGACGGCAACGAGCGGCTGACCGGTAACTTCTTGACGATTGATGTTCACGACGCCAGCCCATTCACCTTGTACGGTACCGTCCGCACCGGTGAAACCCAGGGTACGACCGGCGAGTATACCCCAACGCGACCGAGGAAGGTTGGGTTGCGGGTGGTATAATCCACTGCCGCGTCCGACGAGGACGCCTCGCTTCTCGTTCGGAGGCGGACGGCGATGCGGCTATTCCGGCTGATGAAGGTCGATGCCGACGGCAAGCCGCGCGTCGGGGACCGGGCGATGGCGTTGGGAGTCCGACCGGCGGACCCGACCAACCCCGCGAAACGCTCTGATGTCCTCGCGGCGACTGACACCGAACCGGTACGACCATTCGAGGGCGGTCTGTCTTGTTACGCGGACCCAGCGGACATCGCTCTCGCCGCGAAACAACTCCAGCTTTGGTCCATCGACGAGCGCGATGTTCCCCCGGAGTTGTTGGTGCGACTAACCGGTCCTGGCTCCCATCATCACATCGAGCCGGGAGACGAGATGCCGCTGGCCGAGTTCCAACAACTGCTTGCGGACACCCGCGATTTCTGGCAACCTGAGTTGCAAGGAGGACAGCCGTGATCACCATCGACACCATTCGCACTGCCATCGCCGCCGCCGACCCGTATTCGGAGATGGATCGCGTCGTCCGTGCCGAACTCACGGCCGGGCGGTTAGTGAAGGACGTGTTCGAGGACATTCGCCCGCACGTCCAAGTCGTTCTCGACACCCCAAGTCTGAGCGAAGACGGCGAGGAGGCGTTCCTCGGTACGCTCGACGCCCTGACCGGCAACTGCCGAGCGGATCAAGTGTACCGCGACACGCCGGTTGCCGCAGTCGCACCTCGGACGGCCGTGCCACGCGGGGAAGTCGAGGTCACCACCCCGAGTTGAACCCGCCCCGCCCGAAGCGGGCCGGCCTGCGGGTGGTATGAAGTGCTAGAATTCTCTGGGTGACTTTCCCGCACCGAGCCACCCCGTGATCGTCTTCCGAATCATGAAAGTGGACGACGACGGGAAGCCGAAAGTCGGCATCAAGCGGAACATGCTCGGAGTGCGGCCGAACGACCCGACTTCCGGCCGCATACCCGACGTTCCCGCATCGGCCCCGACCGATCTCGTGGAACCCGGCTCCGGCCTCTCGACTTCGATGGTTCCGGGGCGGCAGCACGCGGGCAAGGGCGAAGCGCTATTTCGCATCGACACGGACGAGTTGACCGGCGTACTCGCGGTGAACCCCGACCGCCCACCGCATTGCCTGCTCGAAGTGCCGCGCGGCGAACGGGTCACGTTGGCGGACTTTCAAGACCTGTTGGCGGACACCCGCGACCTGTGGGAACAGGTCGAACCGGAGGGCCAAACATGATCGCGATTGATACTGTTCAGAACGCTCTTCGCTCGCCGCAACCGTGGTCCGCGCTCGATCAATTGGTGCAGGCAGAGTTGTCCGTCGGTCGCCTGACGAATCAGATTCACGACGACCTCACCACCGCCCTCGACGACGTGCGTTCCGCCCCCGATTCCTCCGAGGACTTGGAGGAACCCCTCCTCGACACCCTCGACCGGCTCACCGGCTTCTGTCGCGAGGACCAAGTTTATCGGAACCCGCCGGTGCTGCCGACCGAGGACGAAATCGCCAAGCTGCCCCGCTGGGCACGAGTGGCATTCGCCGCACGGTGCGCGCGGCGGGTGCTGCCACTTATCTACGCGGCCAAGTCCTCACTTAATTCGGCGCAACTTGATGCATTACTTAAAGCTCAAGAGTTATCCGAGTATGCAGCGTCGGTCGGCAAGCCTATCCACGACTACCGACTAGTTGCCGATCCAACGATGACAGCTTTTCAACTGGAAGGCCCACTGAAACACGCTGCCAACGCCTGTGCAGGGTCCGCACATCTGGCGCGCCACTACGACGCTGACAACAAGAACCCGTCGGGCGTAGCGGTTGCCCGTGAGGCAGTCCATGCTATGGACGGCGGTTTGGAAAACATTCGCCGTGACTTCGACCTGCTTGTCCGGCTCGCCTCCGCTTACGGTTGGACCGACGACACGCCGGTGCCGCCGGAGGTGTTCGGGCCGCTGTGGCCGGAGGGGAAGCCGGCCGGGTGGCCCGACGATCCGGAATTGCCGAAGCGCACCGACTTCGCGCTGGAAGCGGTGTCATCGGAGCGCGTCTCCGACACGATGATTGAAGACGAAGTGGTGAACCTGTTCCTGGCGATGAACCGGTTCCACATCGCCCGCACCGGGCAATCGCTGACGGTCGAAGACTTCCAGCCGTACCTCGCGGCCCTCGTGCCCGCCGGAGTGTGACTCATGGCCGAACCCGCCACGTTGAAGTTGGAATTCCGGCTCGCGCCCAGCAGCGGGGAGCCGAACTCGGAAGTCCTCGACGACTTGGTGAAGCTGGTCCGGCAAGCCGTCGCCACCGCGCCGCCGGATTCATCGCGGATCGAGGCGGACGGCGAGTTTCGCCCAGCCGAAGGGGAAGAGGAGAGGTCGTTGCGCGGGTTGGAGTCGCGGATCAAGCACCGCATCGAGCAAGGTGCTGGGGCGAGCCAAAAACTCATCGAGCAACACGAATCCCTCACGCACCAACCCGACGGTGCGGCGACCCTGACGGCGGAAGCCACCCGCGCCGCCGAAGCCGTCGTCGCAGCGGTCCAGCGGGCACGAATCCGGGGCGTCATCGTGACCGTACCGTCCGCGAACGGCAATTGAACGCATCCCCTCTCCGCCCCCTTTCGGAGTTCGCCGATGATTCGCGCCGTGTCGATCCTGGGTCTGGTACTCGTCGGGTCGGTGTTGGTGGCCGCCGAACCGCCGCCGCCGGTGGGTACGAAGGTGGCCGAGTTCACCGCCACGGACGCCGCGACCGGCAAGCCGTGGGCGTTCGCCGATCACACCCGCGCGGCGAAGGCGTCGGTGGTGCTGTTCCTCGGCACCGGTTGCCCGGTCAGCAACGCCTACCTGCCGAAGTTGGCGATGCTGCACGGGCGGTACGCGAAGAAGGGCGTGGCGTTCGTCGCCGTGTTCAGCCACGCGGTCGATGACGCCAAGACTGTTGCTGACTACGCGAAGGAGATGAAACTGCCGTTCCCGGTGCTGACGGACGACGGCACAGCCGTGGCCGACAAGTTCCACGTCGAGCGGGTGCCGACAGCGGTGGTGTTGGACGGCGGGCGGGTGGTGCGGTACGCGGGGCGGATCGACGACCAGTATTCGCCGGGCGTTCAGCGGGCCAGCGCGACCACGAAGGAACTGGCGTCGGCCGTGGAATCGGTGCTGGCTGGGAAGGACGTGGCAACACCGTTCGCCGCGGCCGCCGGGTGCCTGCTGACCCGCGACGCGAAGCCGGTGGCGAAGGGCGAACCGGTGACGTACCACAAGCACGTCGCCGGCATCCTCCAGGCGAACTGCCAGACGTGCCACCGCCCCGGCGAGGCCGGCCCATTCCACCTGACGAACTTCAAGCAGGCAAAGGGGTGGTCGGCGATGATCCGCGAAGTGGTGGCCGACGGGGTGATGCCGCCGTGGCACGCCGACGCTCCGCGCGGGCACTTCGCCAACGACCGCCGGTTGACCGCCGCCGACAAGAAGGCGCTGCTGGCGTGGGTCGATCAGGGGTGCCCAGAAGGGGACGTGGCGGACGCCCCGCCGCCGGTGAAATACCTGGACGGGTGGCGGCTGCCCCGCAAGCCGGACTTGATCATCGCCATGAAGAAGCGGCTGGACATCCCGGCGTCGGACCTCGGCCTCGGCGTGCCGTACCAGTACGTCGAAGCGGAAACGGCGTTCGCCGAGGACGTGTGGGTGACCGGGGTGGACGTGCGGCCGGAATACCGGGAAGTCGTGCATCATGTCATTGTGTACATTATGCCGCCGGGGAAGGGGTTGTACGACATTGACGAGAACATCTTGAACGACGGCATGCTCGGCAGTTACGTGCCGGGCGACATGGCGAAGCTCTACCCGGCCGGCGTCGCCCGCAAATTGCCGAAGGGCAGCCGCCTGCTATTCGAGATGCACTACACGCCCAACGGCCGGGCCGGGAAGGACCGCACCGTCGCCGGGCTGCTGCTGTCGAAGGAGAAGCCGACGCACGAGGTCCACGGCGCGGCCCTGTTGAACACCGGCTTGCGCATCCCCGCCGGGGCCGCCAGCCATGTCGTGAAGTCGGAGAAGACGTTCGACAAGCCGGCGGTGTTGCTCGGCATGAGTCCGCACATGCACCTGCGGGGGAAGGCGTTCAAGTTCGAGCTGATCTCGGCGGACGGGAAGACGCGGCAGACGCTGCTGAACGTGCCGAAGTACGACTTCAACTGGCAGGCGCTGTACGAACTGAAGGAACCAGTGGCCGTCGCCGCCGGGGACAAGTTGGTCTGCACCGGGGTGTTCGACAACAGCAAGGCGAACCCGTTCAACCCGGACCCGACGAAGGAAGTCCGGTGGGGCGATCAGACGTGGCAGGAGATGATGATCGGGTTCATCGAATACCGCGCGAAGCCGAAGGAGTGAGCGGGTTGCGGCCGAGGCGGGGGCGGGGCGTTATACTGGGATAGCCGCCCCGTCGTACTACCGAACGCGCGTGCCCAGGTGCCGCCCATGCCGCCGCCCGCCTCGACACCCGAACTGCTGGCCCTGGTCCGCAAGAGCGGGCTGGTGCCGTCCGCCGCGCTCGACGAAGTCGCCGCCGGGCCGTTGCCCGCGAACCCGACCCAGGCGGCCGGCGTCCTCGTCACCCGCCGGTTGCTCACCGCGTTCCAGGCGAAGTTGCTGCTGGTCGGCCGGCACAAGGGGTTCCGCCTCGGCCCGTATGTGCTGTGTGAACTGCTCGGCCGGGGCGGCATGGGCACCGTGTACAAGGCCGAACACGAGGTGCTCCGGCGGCCGGTGGCGGTGAAAGTGCTGACCGACCACCGCGACCAACTCACCCGCGACCGCTTCCACCGCGAGGCCCGCGCGGCGGCGGCGCTGGACCACCCGAACATCGTCCGCACGCACGATGTCGGCCGCGACGGGGATGCCCACTACATCGTGATGGAGTTCGTGGCCGGGGAGACGCTCAACCACGTCGTCGAGGCGGGCGGGCCGATGCCGGTGGCGGCTGCGGCGGATGTCGTCACGCAGACGGCGGCCGGCCTCCAGCACGCGCACGAGCGGGGGTTCCTGCACCGCGACATCAAGCCGGCGAACCTGATCCGCACCCCGGACGGGGCGGTGAAAATTCTCGACATGGGTCTCGCCCGGTCGCTGGACAAGTCGGACGAGTTGACCGCCCGCCTGGACAAGGGGGCCATCGTCGGCACCGCCGATTACATCTCCCCCGAACAGGTGATGAACGACCCGCGCATCGACATCCGGGCCGACATCTACAGCCTCGGGGCCACCTTCTACGCCCTCCTCACCGGCCGCCCGCTGTTCGGCGGCAGCACCGTCAGCAAGCTGGCGCAACACCAGTTGAAGGCCCCGAACCTGGCCGACCTCGGCGGCCACGTCCCCCCGGCGGTGAAGGCGATCATCGCCCGGATGATCGCCAAGCGGCCGGCCGACCGTTACCAGACGCCGAACGACGTGATCGCCGCCATTCAGGCGTGGCGAACCGAAGCCGCGCAACCCCGCGCGACGGCCGCGCGGCGCGGCCGCTGGCCGGTGTGGGTAGGCGTCGGCGTGGTCGCCGTGGCCACCGGCATCGCGCTGGCGTTCGTGTTCGCCACGCCGCCTGAACCACTGCGGACGGCGGCCCCACCCCCCGCCCCGTCGCCGCTCCCCCCGGTGCCGTCGGCCGGGTCGGAACCGCTGTTCCGCCTCGACACCGCCGCGCTCAAGCCGTTCCATCAGGTGAAGGGGCTGCGCGACGAGGGGCTGCCGGCCGCCGAGACGGGGCTGCCGAAGGGGGTGCGGTATCTGGCGTACCGGGCGGGCGCGACGGGCCGGTTCGCGGCGACGGTCAAGGACGGCGAGTTGGTGCTGGGGATCGCGAACGAGACGCCCCAATTGAGCAGCCAGTTCAACTTCCAACTGGAAGCCGAGTTGGGCGTGCGGCTGACACCCGGCCGGTGGTACCAGCTCGCGGTCGAGTACGCCACCGACCCCGGCGGCCTCGCGCAAGTGACCGTGCAGTCGCCGCCGGACCAGGGGCAACCCCTCTACACGAACGTCGCCCAGCGGCGGCTCGACGACACGGGGGGCGAGTGGCGGACGGTCACGATCCCCTTCGAGCGGGGTGAGAAGGTCCTCCGCGCCACCTTCGACAACATGGCGCACTCGCCGGATGTGCCGCCGTGGGTGTACCTGCGGCGGTTCGAACTCACCCCGGCCGAGTGACCGTCACTTGGCGGACCACTTCACATTCTTCCGCACGGCGAACAGCTTCACATGCGTCCGCAGGTCGTCGGTGAGGCCGGGCTTCAGTGTGAAGGGCACCTGCTCCGGGAAGCTTTCCAGGACCGCGTATTCCAGCTTGTCCTGGCCCGACCCCTGCCAGCAGAACACCAACAAGTCGTGGGTCTTCAGGTCCATCGCCTTGGCGATCGCGGTGCGGGTGGGTTCGTCGGCGACGAGTTTCTCCAACTCGGCCGCCGACGTGACCTTCGCCGGCTCGGACCACTTGCCCGGCTTCACCCCCGGTTTGGCGTCCTTGGGGAGTTTGATCTCGACGATCGGCTGGCCGACCAGCTTGTCCTCAGCGACGGTGACGGCGGACACGGCGAACAGCAGGGCGAGCGCGAGGCGGGTCATGGCGGGAACTCCGGTGGGAGGGGGACGGACACCATCACCGACGACGACGACGCGGCCGCGGATTTCAACGGCGACGGTCTGGCAACTCTGTCGGGCGGTTGGGGGTTGCTGGTTTTCGCCCCGAAGGGGCCGTCGAACTCAACTCAGCCCAGCGCCTTACTGATTCGCAGGTAACGGAAGTTATGTTCGGCAAGGTCGTCCGCCCACAACCACTGCGGTGCCGACCCGCACACGGAGAGGGCGGACGACCTTCGATTCAGTCGAGTCTGTCCCATAAGGGGCAGGGCTTCCAAGGTGGCTTTTTCACTGGGTTTTCTGGGTTTTCGCACCGGAGGTGCGAAATCCGGGCCGAACAATCCGCTCAACGGGTTGGCACGACACCTTGGAAGCCCTGCCCGTAAGGGGTGGCTGGGTGTGTAGAATTGTATTTGATAACCCAATCCTACCCGAGCGATGTGGCGGACGAGCGGCGGCGGTTGATCGAGCCGCACCTGCCCGTCTATCCGGGCAGTCAGCCCCGCAACACGGACCTGCGGGACATCGCCGGTACCGTTTTCTACGTCCTGCGGACCGGCTGCCAGTGGCGGTACCTGCCCACGAACTTACCGCCCAAAATTACTGTCTGGCGGTACTTCGATTAGTGGCGACGATTCGTCCGTCAGACCAAACACCCCGGCCTCTCACTCGCCGGCCAGTCAGAAACATTGTCCACGCAGGACGCAGTAAGCTTCACTCACGAGGGAAAGGCCTTCCACTACAAGACCCTCTTCCTCGTGGAGATGATGGTTGTCCTCGACAAGGGAAATGCCGACCGGAAGGAGGACTTCCAGTTCGGCATCGCACTGAACCAGCCCGGCTATCAGATCATCCACCTACCGCACTTTCAGGTTGTTGACGACCTTCTTGGTGCCGCCCTTCAGGGCGTTCGTGACGGCGGTTTGTTGTTCCTGCCAGGAGTTCACGGTGCCGGTGAGCGTGGCGACGCCGTCGCTCACGGACACGTTGACCTGGTCGGCGTCCACGTACGGACTCCACCACAGCTCGTCTTCGATGTCGTCCTTGATCGCCCGGTCGCTCGACCCCAGGTAGTACTGGTAATACCGGTACGGGTAGCGCGAGTAGTACGAGTTGTACGGGTAGTACGAGTAACCGACAGCCGGGTCGTACTCGATGCGGAGGTTGTTCTTGACGTCCACCACGCCGCTGACACGGGACGCCACGTCTTCGGCAAACCATTTCTCGTAGTAGGAATCGACGGTGCCGGAGAGGTACGTCCAGCCGTTATAGACCGAGACACGGACCTGGTAGCGGTCCACGTAGGGGTTCCACAACAAGGCCGACTTCACGTTCTTGGCGATGTCGGCATCGCTGGGCGACTTCACCGGCCGAACTTTCAGGTAGTTCTTGACGCGCCAGGCGCCGCGAGTGTTCTCGGCGTCCTGCTCGGCCGCTTGACTCGCCTTCAGGTTGTCCACCACCCCGGTCAGCGTGACCGTCCCATTCTTCACTTCCACCTTGGGGTTGAAGAAATGGACGCGAGGGTCGTAGAGGAAGGCGTTCTGGACCGCCTTCTTGATCTCCTCGTCGGACGTGGCGGCGTACTTGTCTTTCCGCCGCAGTTCGCCGCGCGACCACCACCTATCGACCTTCAGCCCGCTGGACTCGACGGCCGTCACGCCGGCGACCCAGGCGTCAGAATAGGCACGCGACTTCTCGGCCGCGCTGCCCACCATGCCACTCAAGGTCACTTTGCCGTCGTTCACCGCGACGGTGACCAGGGCGTCGTCCACCCAGACATCGGATTCGAGCCGGCGCTTCACGTCCGCCTCGATTTGGCCGTCGGGCCGTTTGCTCTTGTACTGGACGGTGATCCCGTTCTTGATGTCTATAAGCCCCTTGACCCCCTTGGCGACCTCGGCCGAGAGCCGCCTTTCCTGCCAGGAGTGGACCGTCCCGGTCAGGGTCGCGACGCCGCCGCTGACCTTGGTCTTGACCTCGTAGGAATCCGCGGCCGGGTCCATGAGCAAGGCCCGCTCGATGTCCTTGCGAACCTCCTCGTCGGTACGGGTGCCCGGCTTGACCTCGATCTGGTTGACGACCGCGCGCACGCCCTTGAGGGTTTCTACGATCTCGAGCGCCCGCTCCTTGGCGAGCAGGTTGTCCGCCGAGCCCGAGAGGGTGACGGTCCCCTGGTCGGTGCGGACGTCGATCTGCGAAGAGGGCGTGGCCGGATTCTTCCACAGCCGCCTTTCGATGACCGAGGTGATCTCGCTGTCCTTGATGGTCTTCCCGTTGTCCTTCTTGTCCACGGCACGGACCGGGAAGGACGACATGGCCAGCGGCGTGAGCGCGACGAGCGCCATCGCCAGGTACTTGCAGTTCCTCATGTAGATTTCTCGTAACCGTTCACGGCCTGTCGGGTTCGCCTTGACCTTGGTGGGCTCCGGCGGCCATTGTCGGGTATGACTCGGCCACCGTCCATTCCGTCCGACCTGTGGCACCACATCCCCGCCGCCCTGCGGCCGGCCATCGCCGCGATCGTCGTCGGGTGGGAGGCGCAAGTCGCCGCCCTCACCGCCCGCGTCGCCGAACGCGAAGCCAAACTCAACCAAAACTCATCCAACTCGTCGAAGCCGCCGTCGTCCGACGGGCCGCACGTCAAGCCGGCC
>JBBRUO010000049.1:0-17649 GCA_038247725.1 Gemmatales bacterium | reverse complement strand
GGTCGGTCCCATTCCGGAGCGATTTCGTATCCTGACCACCCCGCACCCACCTCCGGAGCGAATCCGTGTCGTCACCCGTCGTCCCCCCGCCCGCGAACATGTCGTCGTTCGTGCGGTTCCTGGTCCTGGCCATCGCCGCCATCGGCTTCCTGTTCGACACTTACGAACTGCTCATGTTCCCCGTCATCGGGGCGCAGGCGCTGTCCGAGTTGATGAACGTGCCGGCGGACGGTGACGCGGTGCGGCTGTGGTCCGGGCGGATGCTCTGGATCGCCGCGCTGTGTGGGGGCGTGTTCGGCTTGCTCGGCGGCTGGCTGATCGACCGCGTCGGCCGCAAGACGGTGATGGTCGGCAGCATCCTCTTGTACTCGTTCTCGCCGGTGGCCGCCGCGTTCAGCACCGAGCTGTGGCAGTTCATCGTCTTCCGCTGTACCACATTCATCGGCGTGTGCGTGGAGGCGGTGGCGGCCGTCACCTGGCTGGCCGAGTTGTTCCAGGACAAGCGAACCCGCGAGAAAGCCATCGGCTGGACCCTCGCCTTCGCGTCCGTCGGCGGCATCCTCGTCACCGAGGTGTACAACGAGATTCGCCACGCGCTGAGCGTGAATCCCGATGCCCTGCCGAGCCTGCCGTTCCCGGACGGTCACAACCCGAACAACACCGCTTGGCGGTACACCCTTCTGACCGGCCTCGTCCCCGGCGGCCTCATCCTGCTGTTGATGCCGTTCGTCCCGGAGTCGCAGGCGTGGAAGCTGAAGAAACGGGCGGGCACCCTGCGCCGGGCCAGCTTCGGCGAACTGTTCTCCGGCGGGCTGCTGCGGACCACGCTCGTGACGACGGTGCTGTCCGCCTGCGGGTACGCCGCCGCGTTCGGCGCGCTGCAACTGACGCCGTTGCAAATGGCCCCCGGCCTGCCGGACATCACGCAGTTGAAGGAAGAGACCGGGTACGCGGTGGTCGAGGGCCAGTTCTTCGCCGCTCGAAAGGCGCTGGCCGAGGGAACGGGGAGTGAAGAGGCGGTCACGACGGCCCGAACCGCAATGCTGAAGCACCCGAACGCCGACGATATCAAGAACGCCATCAACGCCAAACGCGGGAACGTCCAGCGGTGGCAGGAGATCGGCGGTCTGACCGGCCGCATCCTGCTGGCCGTGCTGCTCACGTTCCTGTCCAGCCGGAACCTGCTGCGGCTGTTCGTCGTCCCCGGCATCCTGCTGTTCCCGCTGACGTACTACCAGCTCTTCCAAGGGGAATACGTCTTCTTCGCCATTGCGGTGTTCTTCTGCGGGCTGGTGACGGTGGCGCAGTTCAGCTACCTGAGCGAGCTGCTGCCGAAGATGTTCCCGCTGCACTTGCGGGGCACCGGCGGCAGCTTTGCCACCAACGTCGGCGGGCGGATGATCGGGACGATGGCGGCGCTGCTGAACACCGAGCTGTTGTCCCAACAGTTCACCGGCCCGAACCCGATCAAGGTGGCGACGGCGGCGGCCATCATCGGCGGGTCGGTGTGCGCGATCTCGTTCCTGCTGTCGTTCCTGCTGCCGACCCCGAAGGCCGACCCCGAAGGGTAAGCCAGTCCGTGCGGGTGGGACCCCAAACCCCGCCCGCACTCCACCGCACCTTCGGATGGCCGCCGAATGCCGCTCGCCCGCGCGCTGGAGCGATTCCAGTATCACGCCTCCTACTGGAGTGCGTTCGCCGCGTTCACCCTCGGCTGGGGGTTTCGCCGGGGCGGGTATCGCAATTGCCCGCCCGCCGGCCCGCTGCTCATCGTCTCGAATCACCAGTCGTTCCTCGACCCGTTGTTCATCGGGCTGGCGGCGTCCCGCCCGCTGACGTACCTGGCCCGGAGCAGCCTGTTCAAGAGCCGCGCCCTCGCGGCGGTCATCCGTTCGTGGGGGGCGGTGCCCATCGACCGGGGGTACGGCCGCGAGGGGTTGCAAGCCGTCTTCAACGAACTGGACCAGGGCAAGGCGGTGCTGATGTTCCCGGAGGGGGAGCGGACGCACACCGGGGAGGTTCAGGAATTGAAGGCTGGCATCTCGCTGATCGTGAAGAAGACCGACGCGGTGATCTTGCCGTGCGGGGTGGCGGGGGCGTACCAGTCGTGGCCGCGCACGGCCAAATGGCCGAAGCCGTGCCCGCCGTTCCTGGCCGACACCGGCGGTTCGGTGGCCGTCTCGTTCGGCGACCCGCTGCCGGCGGGCTTCTACAAGGGCATGGACCGGACCGCCATCTTGAGCGACATGCAGGCTCGCATCACCGCCGCCCACCAAGACGCGGATCGCCTGCGGCGGAAGCCAAGCCGCTGACGCGGTTGTTTTGGGGCGTTCCCGCTCACTCCTCGTAAGTGTCCGGGAGGGGGTTCAGCGCGACGCTCGCGGGACCGGGTGGTGGGGCGGCCGGGGCGTCGCCGAATTTGACCGTGTAGCGGTAGTTCGCCACCGACAGCGTGTCGTTCGGCAGCAGCGCCGCCCGGCGGACCCGGTGGCCGTTCACGCGGGTGCCGTTGGTGCTGCCCAGGTCGCGCACCAGAACCAACCCGTCGGTCTTCACCAGGACGCAGTGCCGCTTGGACACGCTCTTGTGGTCGATACGGAGTTCGCAGTCCTCGCCGCGGCCGACGAGGGAGACGTCCGTGGTCAGTTCGACGGGTGGCCCGCCGTCCACGGGAATGAGTCGCGCCCGCATGGCAACCTCCGAGTCTCCGCCGCGACCGCTCACCGGAACGTGGCGGCGCGGGCGGCCAGCGATTGGGCGTGGGCGGTGCGACCGGGGAACCGTTTCTCCTGTTCGACGGCCAGGGGCAGGTAACGCTCCCACCAGCCGTTCGCTTCGACCCAACTCTTCTTCGCGTCCGCCGCCGCGGCGGCGTTCTTCCCGGCCGTGGCCTGTGCCCGCTCGGCCTGTTCGTGCTTGGTCAAGGCGAGCAGGAACGTCGCCTCGCGGAAGATCGGGTCGGCCAGCGTCCGCGAGATCATCGTCTCCACCGGTTGCTCCTTCCACTTCTTCTCGATCTCCTCGGCCAGTTGCCGCGCCGCCGCCTCGCCCGCCGGGGTGCCGACGTCCAACCTGGCGATGGCGAACCGGTTGTACAGGTCATTCGTCTTGGTCAGCCAGTCCGAGACGGCCGCGGCGCGGGCCGGGTCGCCGGTGGCCCGCTCCGAGAGGGCGCGGAACTCGCTCCGCAACTTCACCAGGAGTTGCGCGGCGTCCAGATACTGCCCGCGCTGGAGTTTCTCGCGGGGGGCCGTCTCCAGGACCGCATTGATGTAGGTATTTCGGAACCGATCGACTAACCGCTCCGCGACCCCGCTTTCACTCCCCGCCGGGGGTGCGAAGTAGGGCACGAGCCGGGGGTAGTAATCGCTCATCCACGGCGACCGCTTCGGGTCGGGGACGGCGGTCCCCCCGTCGGTCATGGGCAGGTACTCCCGCTGGCCCAGGGTCGGGGTGATGGTGAATCGTGGCGGTGCCCACGGGGTCGGGGTCACGCCGCAGCCCTCCAGGGCCTTCGCCACGGCCGGCCAGTTGACGGCCGCGCGGACTCCTAGCTCGTCACCGGCCAACTGGAACGCCGCCATCCGCGCCGACACCGCTGACAGCGGCACGGTGGGGAACACCCGCGACGCTTTCACGTCGTCCGCCGACGGGAGTGGCCCTTGGCCGTCCGCCGCCCACGGCTTTAGCAGGTCCGGGTTGGCTTTCAGGTCGGCGAAGGTGGCCGGCTTGCCGGGCGTCGGGCCGGGGAAGGGCAGCCCGCGAATCGGGTCGAAGAGCAGCAACTCGCTACCGTCGCGGACGGCCACCGCCCAGAACGGCTCCGCGAGCGATTGCCCCGGCTGCACATCCGGCGGCCAGGCGTTGGCGGCGGGCGTGCCCACCAGGACGACATCCAGTTCGAGTTGTTGGGCGACCGCCGCGAACGTGGCGGCGCGATCCAGCCCGCTGCCGGTGCCCCGCCGCAGGGTGAGCGTCGCCGGGGCGGGAGACGCCGACCCCATCGGCACCAGTCGCACCTGTCGGCACACCCACGCCAGTGCCCGCTCCGCCGCCACCGCCGGCGGGAGGCCGGTCGCTTCCAGGGTGGCGGCCGCGTCTCGCAGGTAGAAGCAGTCGGCCAGGTAGGTCGCGTCCAGCCCGGTGAACCCGGCCCCGGCAATCTCCCGCACCTCGTCATCCTTCAGCCCGAGCGCGGCGATCAGCACTTTCAGGTCTTCGTCCGGGGTCGCCGGCAGGCCGGTCCCGCCGGGGGTGGAGGCGGCGGTGGTGAGGTCGGCCAGCACCCGCCGGCAGGTGCCCACGTCGGTGTCCTTCCGCAGGGTGATGACGGCCTTCGCCCACGGGTTTTCCGCCTCGCGGTCCGACTCGACGACCGGCGCGGGGGGCACGGGACGGCCGCACCCGCCGGCCGCGATCACGACGGCGGTGCCGATCAGCAGCGACCAGGAGCGAAACGTCATGACGACTGGTCCCCAGGGGCGGTGTCGGCGAGGGCGGCGCGGAGGCGGAGGCAGACGGCGATCAGCGCCGGCACCTCGCCCAGCGGCAGCATGTTCGGCCCGTCGCTGGGCGCGCGATCCGGGTCCGGGTGGCACTCGACGAACACGCCGTCGGCCCCCGCCGCCACCGCCGCCCGCACCAGCGGGGGGACCATCTTGCGGTCGCCGCCGGTGCGGTCGCCCAGCGCCCCCGGAGTCTGTACGCTGTGCGTGCCGTCGAAGATCACCGGCGCGCCGGTTTCCCGCATCCACGGGATGCCCCGCATGTCGTTCACCAGCAGCCCGTACCCGAAGGTGGTGCCGCGCTCGGTGAGCAGCACCCGCCGGTTGCCCACCTCGGCCAGCTTCGCCACGACGTTCTTCATGTCCCACGGGGCCATGAACTGCCCCTTCTTCACGTTCACCACCCGGCCGGTGCGGCCGGCGGCTTCGAGGAGGTCCGTCTGGCGGGCCAGGAAGGCGGGGATTTGCAGCACCTCGCACACCTCGGCGGCGGCGGCGACGTGCCCGATCTCGTGGACGTCGGTGGTCACGGGGAACGAAAACGCGCGGCGGACTTCGGCGAGGATCTTCAGCCCGGCGTCCAGGCCGACGCCGCGGAACGACTTGCCCGAACTGCGGTTCGCCTTGTCGAAGGACGCCTTGAACACGAGCGGCACATCCAACTGGTCGGCGATGCCGCGCAGCTTCTCGGCCATGCCGAGGCAGTGGTCCCGCGACTCGATGACGCACGGGCCGGCGATCCACAGCAGCGGTTGACCGCCGCCGACGGCATGCGGCCCGACGGAAAAAGGGGGAACGCTCATGCGGAACAGGATATGGGAAACGGCGGTCGCGGGGGGGGGCCGATCCTCCGCGCGACGAGCCGCGACCTCGGTGGTCGCGGCTCGGAAGTGACTGCACGCCGAAGGCCGGTCAGCCGGCATTCGCCAGGGTGAGGGCGCGGCGGAGTTTGTCCAACGCCGACGCCTGCACTTGCCGCACTCGCTCCTTCGACAGGCCGAGCGCCTTGCCCACCTGTTCCAGCGTGTTGGTCGCCGGCGTGCCCTGCAGGGTGAAGCGGTGAGTCAGGATTTCCTTCTCGCGGTCGGACAGGAGCGGGTGGTCCCGCCGCAGGAATTCCTCAATGGGAATTTGGAGGGCGGCCCCGGTGTCGGACGGATTCGTGACGCGGCCTCGTGGCTCGCCGTCGGGCAGCGCGTCCAGCGACATGGACCGCGTCAGCCAGTCGGCGTTCATCCGCTGGGACAACCGCGACAGCGCGCGGATGAGGCAGGTGTAGGCGTAGGTACTGAAGCGGATGCCCAGCCACGGGTTGAACGCGGCCACCGCCTGGATGAGGACGATGTGGCAGTCGCCGATGAAGTCGTCGGCGCGGTTCGGGAGGGCCATGCGGCGGCGGACGGCGCGATAAATGAGCTTGCGGTTGCCCAACACGATGCGGTCGCGGAGGCCGATGTACGCCCGCTTCCACTTGGCCGTCTCGGTGGCGGTGCGGGCGACGTGCATGCGGTAGGCGGCGTAGTGCATCCGCTTCGCGTGGTCGCGGGTGACGTCGTCCGGCATGTACCGTTCGGAGTAGTCGATCGGGTTGTCGATCAGGTCGGCCGGGTCGAACTCGGTGCGCGCCTTGCGGTCCTGGAATGTTTCGTGATGAACGTACCCCGGAAGGCTGGCCGTCTTCTGTTCCCGATGCGTGGGTTGGCCGGGTATCGTTGGCATGGGTGAGACCTCCGTGGGGGAACTTCAGGGCGGGAGCTTAACCGGGTATTAGTCGTCGAGCCGTTCCCGGCTTACGGGAATCGGTCGGGAAGCGGTGCCGCGACCCGTCCGATTTTCGGTCGCCCGGAGTTGTCTGTCCGAGGACCGATCCTGTCTACCGTGCCGGACGCCGGCTCGGGTACCACCGTGCTGGAAACAGTGAGCAACCGATGTGCCGTCGGGTGCAAAAACGGAGCGGCGAACGATAGCCCTACCCCGCGCGCTTCCCCCGTCGGCGGATGGTTTCGTCCACGATGGCCCCGCCCAGCAGGATCAGCCCGATCAGCCACGGCTCCCATTCGCTCGGGCATTTGGTGAAGTTCATCACCGGCTTGACCACCGGCAGCACCAGCGCGCCGAACACCAGCCCGACGGCCGTGCCTTCGCCGCCCCGCAGGCTCACCCCACCCAGCACCGCCGCCGTGATCGCGTACAGTTCGTAGCTGTCGCCTTCCACACTGGGCGTCACCGATCCGGCCCCCAGAAACCGCACGACCCCGGCCAGCGCCGCCAGCCCCGAGCAGATGGCGAACACCGATACTTTGTGCTTCCACACCGTCACCCCGGCGTACCGGGCCGCCTGCTCGTTGTTGCCGATGGCGTACCAGTACCGGCCGAACGACGACCGGTGCAGGAAAACGGCTGCCACCGCCGCCAGCAACAGGAACACCACCAATAGGGCCGGAAATACGAGCCGCTCCTCGGTGTTTTGTCCTGTCAGCCAGTAACGGAGGTCGAGAAACTGGCTCTCGAAGGCTTGCCCGGCCCCCTCTCCAACCGTCTGCTCGAGTTCGTTCTTCACCGATCCCCGGCCGATCTGCCCCGGCTGGATGGACCGCGCCACGCCCCGGTACATGAACATCCCGCACAGCGTCACCAGGAACGCCTGTAACCCCAACTGCGTGACGAGCAGCCCGTGTCCGATGCCGAGGATCACCCCGCCGAGGACGACCAGGACCGCCGCCGCCGCCGGGGGAACGCCCTGTTCCGCGAGTAACCCGAACGACACCGCCGCGAGCGCGACCAGCGAACCGACCGACAGGTCGATGCCGCCGGTCAGGATGAGCAGTCCGGCCCCCAGGGTGACGAGGCCGAGTTCCCCGTGCCGGTTCAGGATGCTGAGGACGCTGCTGCGGGCGAAGGCGGCGTCGCTGCTGCGGCCGAGAACGATCAGCAACCCGACGAGCAGTAGCACGACGCCGGCCGTCCGCTGGAGGTTCCGCCGGGACACCTCGAAGGTGTGCGCGAGGGTGGCCAGGGCCACGGCCGTCAGGATGAACCAGGCCGGGTACGGGCCATCGAACGGCAGCGCCGCCGCGAACCACGCGCCGCCGACGACGGCGACCCCGGCCGCCAGACACGCGGCGAATTTGGATTTCTCGTTCATGCTCGGCCCCCCGTGGCCAGTCGCATGACGGCCTCTTCGGTCAGTTCGCTACGGCTCAACTCGCCGGCCAGTCGCCCTTCGTGCATCACGACCACTCGGTCGGACACGCCGAGGAGTTCTTCCAGGTCGCTGGTGATCATCCAGACCGCGACGCCCCGCCCGGCGAGTTCGTCGATGAGGGTGTAGATTTCGGTCTTCGCGCCCACGTCCACGCCGCGGGTCGGTTCGTCGAGGATGAGTACCCTCGGCCCCCGTGCTAACCATTTGCCAAAGACCACTTTCTGCTGGTTGCCGCCGGACAGCAACCCCACCGCTTGTTCCGCATTCGGCGTCCGCACCCGCAACTTGGCGATGGTGTCGGCGTGCATCGCCCGCTCGGCGGCGCGGTCCACCAGCCCGGCCGACCGGACGCGGTCCAGGTTCGGCAGGCTCAGGTTGAAGCCGACGCCTTCCGCCAGAACCAGCCCGTGCTTGCGGCGGTCCTCGGGGACGAGCAGCACGCCCGCTTTCACGGCGTCGGCGGGTTTCGAAACCCACAGCGGTACGCCGTTCAGGTTCACTTCGCCGCCGGTGACGGTTCGGATTCCAAAAATCGCTTCGCTTAACTCGGTTCGCCCCGCCCCGACCAGCCCGGCCATGCCCAGAACCTCGCCGGCCCGCACGTCCAGCGATACCGGAGTGACCGGCCCGCCGGCATAAGTCAGGTTCCGAATCTGAAGGACCGGCTTGCCATCGCCGGCCCGGTGGGTGCGTGGGAAGAATGTTTTCAGGTCACGGCCGACCATCAGCTTGACGAGGTTGTCGTGGGTGATGTCGGCCTTCGCCAGTTCGCCGGCGTTCTTGCCGTCGCGGAGTACCACCGCCCGGTCGCAGCACCGCGTGATCTCGGCCAGCCGGTGCGAGATGTACATCACCCCGACGCCGGCCGCCTTCAGCGCCGCGATGACTTCATACAGCCTGTCCGTCTCCGGCTGCGTCAGGCTGGACGTGGGTTCGTCCATGATGAGCAACTTCGCGCTCAAACCCAGCGCGCGGGCGATTTCGACGAGTTGCTTCTGACCCGGCGGCAGTTCGCCGACCGGCTTGGACAGGTAGGCCGTGGGCAGCCCGACCCGCACCAGCAGTTCGGCCCCGTGCTGAGCCATCGCGGATCGGTTCAGCAGTTTCAACGGCCCGCCGACGGTCGCCTCCCGGCCGAGGAACAGATTGTCCTGCACGCTCAAGTTGTCGGCGAGGTTCAACTCCTGGTGGATCAGGCTGACGCCGGCTGTCATCGCCGCCTGCGGGGTGGAGAACCGCACCGGTCGGCCGTCGAGCGTCACCGTCCCGCCGTCGGGCTGGTACACACCCGCGATCACCTTCATCAGAGTGGATTTACCGGCCCCGTTCTCGCCGACGACGGCCAGCACTTCCCCGCGCTCCAGCGAACACGACACCCCGTCCAGCGCCAGCACGCCGGGGAACTGCTTGCGAATGCCGGTGGCGGACAGGAGCATTTGTGACTGCGAAATGAAGCCATTCGGAGGAACGCGGATGACGCGGATTCCAGCGCGGATGAAGAGGATCAGAAAAAATCAATTTCCGGCTTTGATCCGCGCTGGAATCCGCGTCATCCGCGTTCCGATTGATTAACCGGTTGTAACCGACTCACTTCTTGATGGCGTCGGCGACGACCTTGTAATAGTCCTCGGCCTTCTTCGCCGCGATGCCGGGTGTGGTGTTGGCGAACGCCTTGCCGTCCGGGGTGACGACGCTGTACTTGGTGGCCGTCTGCGGCAATTCCTTCTTGTCCTTGCCGTCGATGACGTGCTTCAGCCACTTGACCGTCTCGTACCCGTAGCCGTAGGGATCTTGCGACACGCTGCCGACGATCTCGCCCTTCTGAATGCCTTCCAGCGTCACCAAGTCCTCGTCGAACCCGACGATCTGGACCTTGCCGACCAGGCCCTTCTTGCGGGCCTGTTCCAGCGCCTTGGCCGGGTTGTAGGCGTACAGGCCGACGAAGCAGACGTTCGGCTTGGTGGCGTACTCGTCCATGAACGCGCCGGCGTTCTGTTCCGCCTTGTCCTTCTTCCCCTCGTCGGTGACGGGGGCCTTCGCGTGCAGGGTGTAGTTGCCGTACTTGTCCTGGTACTTGCCGGCCTTCACGTCCGCCCGCACGTCCGCCCCGCCCAACTCGGTCAGCACTCCGGCGATCCGGGCGACGGCGTTGGCCGAGTCGGTGCCGCCGATGAACAGGCCGATGGTGCCGCCGTTGGGCAGAGCGTGCTTGACCATCTTGCCGGCTTCCTTCCCGGCCTCGAAGTTGTCCACCCCGACGTAGCACAGGCGGCCCGTCTTGTCCGCGTCGTTGTCGATGGTGATGAAGTTGCCGTTCGGCAGGTCGGCGGCGACGGCCTTCAACTTGGGCGTCTGTTCGGCCGGGTTCACCACGCTGACGGCCAGCCCCTTCAGCCCCAACCGCACCACGTCATCGACGGTCTTGGTCTGCTCGTCCACGCTCAGTTGGATCGGCTGCTTGAAGATGACCTCGACGCCGAACTCGTCGCCGGCTTTCATCGCCCCGGCCTGACAGATATCCCAGAACGGGTCAGCGCAGTTGGTGACGATGGCCACCTGCGGCTTGCCGCCGCTGTTGCCGCCGCACGCGGGGAGGAGGGCGGCCACCGCCGCCACGCCGAGGATCGCCGCCAGTCGGAGGAATCGCGTCACGTCGCACCTGATTTGGGAAGGGGAAAGGGACTTCCTAAAGGTTCTAAACAAACTACCGAAGTGGCCGGCCGTTGCAAGGGAGTCGGCGGGCGGGAAGAAGTGCATCGGCGTGGGCAGATACTGTCATACGACACGGAACACCGCGAACGTCTTCCGGCGGCAAGAACGAGCTTTGATACCACCGAAACGCGAGCGGGCCGCCGGCGGTTTCCCGCGGCGACCCGTCGCTCCCCCGTCCTCTCCCCAGAGGTTGGCTCACTTGTCGAATGCGGCGTCGCCCAGGCCGGTCCCGAACTTCAGGTTCACGAACGAGATCATTTCGATCAACTCGCCGGTGGCCTCGCCCGCCTTCGGCTGGTCGTAGGCCTCGAACCGCACCGGCAGCTTGGTGGCCGTATCGACGTACAGGACCGCCCGGTGGCAGTAGCGGGTCGGGTGCGGGCGGTCGGCGAAAATCTCGAACCGCTGGCACGGGCGGGTGTTGAACGTGTAGTCCGACACCGTGATCTGCACCGGGTTCTTCAGCTTCTTCTCGGCCGTGACGACCTTCTCGGCCCGCGCCAGCACCGCCATCATGCCCGCGTCGGTGATCGGGTGGCGCGTGTCGGCCAAGGCCTTCGCCGAGTCCGCGGCCACGGTGGAGAAGCCTTTCAGCCCGGCCACCCCGGCCGGCTTGAACCGCACCTTGTCGTCCCACTTGTTCGCGACGAACACCGTCTCCCACCCGGCCACCGCCTTCGGGGCCAGCACCTTCATTTGGACGCTGAACGGCTCGGTGCGGACGCGGATCTCGCCGCTCTGCTCCGGCATTAGGGTGCCGTTCACCCGCTCCTGGCGGACGAAGTGACCGACGTAGTCGCGGGCCTTGGCGTGCGCCACCTTGGCCTCCGCCGCCATCTTCGGGAACGCCTCGGTCCCGTTCGTCGGCGCGTCGGCGACGGCCACCTTGGACACCACCGGAAGAATCACCGCGTCGGGGTCGGCCGCCTTCGGGATGGCCGGCGGGGTCGTGTCGGCGGCCTTCGGGATCGGCGGAAGAATCGGCTTCGTGTCGTCCGCTCGTGCCGCGCCGATGGCCGCGCCGCAGACGATCACCGCGCGGAGAGAGTTAACGAGGGTCATGGTGTGCCTCCTGCCCGTGGGTGGGTGTGTCACGCGGGGCGGGCGATAGCAGAAGGCCGGGCGGGAGAAAAGGCGAAGTTTCGTCTCGCGGGCGGGCCACCGTTCACCCCCCGTACGGCTCCGGCAACAACAGCGCGGCGGGGTTTTGCAGCCGGCGGATGACGGCGTTGCCGAACGCCGCGCCGATGGCCCCGTCCAGAACCCGGTGGTCGAAGGAGAACGACAGGAACACGATGTCCGCCGGCTTGACGTTCCCGGCGGCGTCGTACACCGGCCGCTTCGTCACCTTGCCGACGCCGACGATGCCGACCTCCGGCGAGTTGATGATCGGCGTCGAGATCAGCCCGCCGATGTTCCCCACCGACGTGACGGTGAACGTGCCCCCTTTCAAGTCGTCCAACTTCGCCCGCCCGGCCCGCGCCTCACCGCTGAGCCGCTCGATGTCCGAGGCGATGGCGGCCACGTCCTTCTGGTCGGCGTCGTGGATGACGGGCACGATCAGCCCGTTCGGGGCCGCGACCGCAATGCCGACGTGGTACTTGTCGTGCAGGACGATCTCGTTCGCCGCCTCGTCCAGGGTGCTGTTCACGATGGGGATTTCCTTCAGCGCCCGCGCCACCGCCTTGACGATGAACGGCAGGTACGTCAGTTTCACCCCCTGACCGTAAAACGACTCCTTCAGTTGCCCCCGCATCCGCACCAGGTCCGTGAGGTCGCACTCGTCCACATAGGCGTAATGCGGGATGGCCCGCTTCGCCTCGACCATGTGCTCGGCGATCTTCCGCCGCAACCCGACCAACTTCGTCCGCGTCCCCGGTCGGCCGTAATCGACCGCTGGGGGCGCGGGTTTGGCGGCCGGCACCCCGTTCGCCGCGGCCGGCCGCAAGGCCCCCGCCAGGTCGTCGATCAGCACCCGCCCACCGGGGCCGCTCCCGCGAACGCGGGCCAGATCGACCCCCAACTTTCGGGCCATGTGCCGCACCGACGGCGCGGCTGGTGGCAGCGTGCCCACGGCCGGCGCGGTGACATCGGCTTTCGCCGCCGCAACCGGGGCGGCCGTGGCCGCGACGGGAGCCGGCGCGGTCGCGGCGGATGCACCCGTGTCGTACCGCATCACCACCTGCCCGACTGTGATCTTCCCGCCCGGCTCGGCGAGGGTGGCCGACACGGTGCCGGTGAAGGCGGCCGGCACTTCCATCGTGGCCTTGTCGGACATCACCTCCATCAGCGGTTGCCCGCGCTTGACCGCATCGCCCGGCGACACCAGCCAGCGGACCAACTCCACTTCCAACAGCCCTTCGCCAACCGGCGGCAACGCGAAATCCATAATCCGACTCCGGGGAGGGAACTGCGGAGTGGAATTTTACGAACCGCCCGGCATCCGACATGTCCGGTTCCCGTGAGGCGGATACCATCGCCTTATCCCAATCCCACTCTCCGGGTGCCCGCCATGCGACTCGCATTCGCCCTCTGCCTCGTGTTCGCGCCGTGCGCCGCGGCCGACGACCTGAAGGACGCCGAGAAGGCGTATCAGAACGGGGAGTACGCCAAGGCCGCGGAACTGGCGGTGAAAGCCGCCGCCGCCGACCCGACGAACGCCGAGCCGCACTTCCTCGCCGGCATGGCGTACTCGAGCCTGCGAGAGCAAGCCAAAGCGGCCGAGCAGTTCACCGCCGTACTGAAGATCGACCCGAAGTTGGCCGCCGCGCTCGACAAGCGGGGCGACGCCTACCTGAAACTCGGCAAGTGGAAGGAGGCGGTCGCCGACTACGACAAGTACCTGGAAGTGAACCCGAAGTTCCTGCCCGAACACTGGCGGCGCGGTATCGCCTTGTATTACGCCGGGGAGTACAAGGAAGGGGTGAAACAGTTCGAGACGCACAAGACGGCCAACCCGCAGGACGTGGAAAACGCCGCCTGGCACTACCTGTGCAACGTGAAGGTGGTGGGTAAGGAGAAATCAGTGGCCGCACTCATCGACGTGACCCGCGACCCCCGCGTGCCGATGGCGGAGATCCAGAAACTGTTCGCCGGGAAGTTGAAGCCGGAGGACGTGCTGGCGAAGGCCGAGAAGACCGAGGCCGGCACCCCGGAAGGCACCTCCGCCCGCTTCTACGCCAACCTGTATGTGGCCCTGTGGTACGAGGCCGAGGGCGACGCCAAGAAGGTGAAGGAACACCTGACCGCCGCCGTCGAAAAGTACAAGGTCCGCGACTACATGTGGGACGTGGGGAATGCCCATCTGGAAATGTTGAAGGCGAAGAAGTGACCCGCGTTCTCGGCGAGCGGGGGCGTCAGCCCCCAGTTGCTGGGAAATCAAATAGGGCTGACGCCCCCCGCTCGCCTGGAGGCCAAGATATGACCGCCGACCCGTTCACCGTGCTGGGAGTGCCGCCGGACGCCGACGACGCGGCCATCCGCCGGCGGTACCTGGAACTGACCGTGCAGTTTACCCCGGAACATCACCCGGCGAAGTTCGCCGCGCACCGCGCCGCCTACGAGAAGATCCGCACCCTCGACGCGCGGGCCAAGTACCGTCTGTACGACCGCGGCACCGAGGACACCATCGAAGCCATCATCGAGGACGCGGAATGTCTGACGAGTCGCCCCCGACCGAGCCTGGAGCAACTGCTGACGGCCGCCCTGCCGCCGGAACCGAAGGTCGTCAACCGCCGCTGACGCCCGCCCACATCGACGGCGTTCTGGCCGACTTCCGCGCCTGGCTGCTGGCCTTGGCCGACCCGCCACCGGCCCCGGACACCGAACCCCCGGCCGTGGAACTGGCCGCCGTCGTCGCGCAGTTCACCGCGCTGCGGCACGACGTGAACCTTCAGACGAAGGCCGTCCGCGCCGCGACCGAACAGACCGCCGGAGTGGTGGCCAAGTTGCCGAAGCCGGAATCGACACCGGACGTGAAACCGTTGCTGAAAGCCGTCATCGATATCGCCGACGCGCTCCTCACCGCGCACAAGCAGGTGGCGAAGGCGATGGACGCCGTGGAACCGCTGGCGGACGAACTGGATGCCCCTTCGGAACCGGCGAAGCAGCCCGGCTTCTTCGCACGATTATTCGGGGTGAAGCCGGTTTCCGTGCCCGCGCCGTCCGCCGCCGCGACCAAGTTGGCCCCGCTGCTGGCCGGCCTCGCCGACGGCTATGCGATCAGTCTGCGGCGGGTGGAGGCGGTGCTGGCGCATTACGACCTGACCGCCATCGAGTGCGAAGGCCAGCCGTTCGACCCGGAGACGATGGAGGCGATTGAGCAAGTCGCGTCCGCCGGCCACGCCCCCCGAACCGTCGTCGAGGAAGTCCGCCGCGGCTACCACCTGAACGGCTCCGTTCACCGCTTCGCCCAAGTGAAAGTGGCGCGGTGACTTGTCCCCCTCTCCCCTGGCGGGAGAGGGGTTAGGGGTGAGGGGGAATTGAAACCAACCCCTCCCCCTTGATCCCCCTCCCGCAAGGGGAGGGGGAGACTTGCCGCCGGGTCGTAAACTATTTCGGAAGTGTTCGCGATTCGTCAAGGACCACCATCATGGCAGATGTCATCGTCGGGATCGATTTGGGTACCACGAACAGCGAAGTCGCGGTGGTGAAGGACGGCAAGCCGCGCGTCATCGACGTGGACGGCGACCCCATCCTGCCGTCCGTCGTCGGGCTGTCGGATGACGGCAAGTTGCTCGTCGGCCGCCCCGCCCGGAACCAGTACGTCCTCGCCCCGGACCGCACCGCCAAATCCGTCAAGCGGAAGATGGGCCAGGACGTGAAGGTGTCGCTCGGCGACCAGCAGTTCCGCCCGCAAGAAATCTCGGCGATGATCCTGCGGAAGCTGAAGGACGCGGCGGAAAAAGACCTCGGCCACCCCGTCACGAAAGCCGTGGTGACGGTGCCCGCGTACTTCAACGACAGCCAGCGGCAAGCCACCCGCGAGGCCGGCGCGCTGGCCGGGCTGGACGTGGTCCGCATCCTGAACGAACCGACCGCCGCCGCCCTCACCTACAACCCGGACCAGAGCAGCCACGAGAAGTTCCTCGTCTACGACCTCGGCGGCGGCACCTTCGACGTGAGCATCGTGCAGGCCGAGGCCGGCGTGTTCGAGGTGCTCAGCAGCCACGGCGACACGCAACTCGGTGGCGACGACTTCGACGACCTGCTCCTCAACCACATCGCCGACGAGTTCCTGAAGCTGTTCCAGGTGGACCTACGGGAGAACGTCACCAGCAAGGCGCGGCTGCTCCGCGCCGCCGAGAACGCGAAGAAGCACCTGTCCGACCACCCGTTTGCTCGCGTCGAGGAGGAGTTCATCGCCGAGAAGGACGGGGTGCCGTTGCACCTGAACCTGGAGGTGGCCCGCGACGACTTCGAGGGACTGATCTCCCCGCTCATCGCCCGCACCATGGACTGCGTGCAGAAGGCACTCGACGACGCCAAGTTGACCGCCGCGGAGGTCCAGCGGGTAGTCTTGGTCGGCGGCAGCACCCGCACGCCGATGATCGCCCGGCTGCTGGAGCAGCGGCTGAACCAGCCGGCGCACAAGGAGGTTCACCCGGACTTGTGCGTCGCCCTCGGCGCGGCGGTGCAGGCGGCCATTATCGCCGGCGAAAGCGTCGGGGCGGTGCTGGTGGACATCACGCCGCACACCCTCGGCATCAAGTGCCTGGAGTACCCGACCAGCTTCCTGTCGCACCCGAACGAGTTCAAGTTCGCCCCCATCGTCCCCCGCAACACGCCGCTGCCGACCTCCCGCAGCGAAGCGTTCAGCACCGTCACGGACAGCCAGCCGTCGGTGGATATCGAGGTGTACCAGGGGGAGAGCGGGGACGTGCGGCGGAACCACCGCATCGGCAAGTTCCTCATCGACGGGTTGGCCCGCGTGCCGGCCGGCAACCAGCTCGTGGTCGAACTGGCCCTGACCCTCGACGGCACGCTGAAGGCCTCGGCCCGCGAGAAATCGACCGGGCTGGTGAAGCAGATCACCATCGAGAACGCGATGGCTCGGTTCGCCGTGGAAGAGCGGGACGCGGCTCAAGAACGACTCGACCGGTTGTGGGCCGACCCGGAGTACGACGCCGACGGGCAGGACGGCGAGGAGGAGACCGAAAGCACCCGCGTCGGCGACCTGCTCGACGAAGCGGACGAATACTTCCGCGACGAGGAGGACGACGACGCCCCGCCGTTCGGGACCGACGAGGACGACGAACCGGCCGCCGCGCCGGTTCACACCGCCCCGCGTGTGAGCGCGCCGGAACCGGCGACCGTGTCCGTCGAGCCGGGCGCGAAGGAGTCGGCCCAGGCGACCCAACTGCTGGCCAAGGCCGACAGGATCCGCGGTAAGGCGTCCGCCGAGGACCAGGCCGAGGTGGACAAGCTCACCGCGCGGGTGCTCGCCGCGCGCGACGAGCAGCGCTGGCCGGACCTGCAATCCGCCTGCGATGAGCTGGCCAACGTGCTGTTCTACTTGGAGTAGGTGCGGAAGCGGAAGAGAGCGGGATGGGCCGGCTCGCTTGCGTGTCGGCGAACTCGCCCGCCGACTTTACATTTTTTCTCGCAAGTTTGCCGTCCGGGTGCGTCCCCCATTTGCACGGGCGGTCGCTCCGCCCGACACCTTCCGGAGTAAGACCTCATGACGCGCTCCCTGATGCTCCTGGCCGGCCTGACCGCCGGCGTGCTCTTCACCGCCTCGACCGCCTCGGCCCAGTTCATCTTCGGTGGCGGCGGGAGGGTGCCCGGCGGCGGCTTCGCCCCGTCGGTCGAAATCCGCCCCGGCCAGTACTTCGGCCGGCCCGGCGGCACCAACTTCAACCCGTGGACCGGCAGCGTGTATCGCCCGTGGGCCGGCACCGTCTCCAAGCCGAGCGGCAACTACCACTATGTGCCCGGCACCGGCAACTACACCCCGTTCGGCAAAGTGCCCGGTAGCGGCATCTACCAGAACCCGTGGTCGGGCAACCAGTACAACCCGGCGAGTGGGGCGTACATCCGACAGTGGGGGCGGTGACGCGCTGGCCGGACCTGAAGTCCGCCTGTGACGAGCTGGCCGACGTGCTGTTCCATCTGGAGTAATTGCTTGCGCTCGCGTTGCTCGCGGCGAAGACAAGGTACCTTGTCTTCGCCGCGAGCAACGCGAGCGCAAGCAATTACTCCAGATGGAACAGCACGTCGGCCAGCTCG
>JBBRUO010000048.1:0-17837 GCA_038247725.1 Gemmatales bacterium | reverse complement strand
GGGGCTCTACCGACGCTTGCAATCAAGGCTTGGTAGAATGGTGCACGTCTCGGCTTCAGGATGACACCCGCAGAACTCGAAGCCGGGCCGTAGGGCCTCGATCTATTGAGGTGTTCGATGATCGTCCAACTGGGGCACGACCCGATGAGGCAACGATCGCCAACCTTTCGGAAGATACCGGGAACGGTGTCAGGTGGTATTCTGGGCAGCCGGCGGACGCCGTTCCTGACCTGGGTCAACGACGACTGCGTCTGGCTGCACACGCTCGTCGATCGCATCGTCCCCGGCACGCCGACGGACCACCCGCTGCTGGCGAGCGACCCCATGCTCATCGCCGCGGAGCCGTTCGCCTTCTGGGCACTGGAAGATCACCCGAAGTCGGCGTTCCAACTGAAGCACCCGGCGATCACCCGCGCGGCCGACGTGCAGCCGTACTTCCTGCGGAAGGTCCGCATCCTGAACGCGGCGCACACGGCCCTGCTCATCAAAGCGAAGGCGAAAGGCTACGCCATCGTCCGCGACGCGGTCAACGACCCGGAACTCGGCGCGTGGCTGGAAAAGCTGCTGAGCGAGGAGATCGTGCCGACGCTGGAAGGGCGGGTGGACGGCGGGTCGCGGTTCGCCGCGCAAACCGTCGAGCGGTTCAAGAACCCGTTCCTCGACCACAAGTTCGCCGACATCGCCCTGCACCACGAGTCGAAGATGAAGGTGCGGCTGGTGCCCACCCGCGACGAGTTCGCCGCCAGGTTCGGCAAACCCGCGCCGCTGCTGACCGAGGTGATCGCGGAGGGGGAGGCACAGTTGGAGTGAGGGGAGGCTGGGTGTGGCCGCGAACCGAGCGAGAAGCGTGAGCGACGGTCTTGCGCGCCGCGACTGCGAGGGAGGGATCCTGGCCAGCCGCGGAGCGGCGACCGCCGTTAGCCTGGGGTGACGAGCGAGCGCAGCGAGCGGAACCCCAGGAAAGCTTACCGAGGTGATCGCCACGGGCTTTGCTCGGGAGGGGTGAGCGTGCCCAACAACCCGGAGTTCGGTTCCTTGAACTCGGCGTCGAGCGTCGAGGGGTCGAGGCTCCACAGGGCGGCCAAGTGGAGGACGCCGTCGTCGGGCAGGGGCACCAGTTCGTCGGGGACATCCGTCTCGGCTTGTGGGGGTTGCCCGGCGACGAAGCGGAACCCGAGGCCGTCTTCCTCCGCCGTCGGCGGACCCACGTCCCAGAAGGTGACGCCCCGCGCGGCGAGCCACCCGTACCCCCGCTCCAGTCGGCCCTCCGTGGCGCGCCCCCAGGCGCACAAGCCGAACTCCGTGTGGTGGGCGAAATACTGGGCTTCGCCGAACTCCCGGCTGAGTCGCTCGAGCAACGGTGCCACGCCCGCGGATGTCTGTTCCGGCGGCTGGAAGAACGGGGTGCCGACGGCGAAGGTCCATTCCGCCACGGGCGGGGAGATGTAGACCGCCCCGGCGTGCGCCGCCTCAATCCCGTCCCCCCACGTCGCCGTGCGGGCCTCGTACAACGGCATCGCCCGCGCCACCGCGGCGGTGTCGGTGCCGCGCACGCACAGCCACGCCATGTCGTGACCGAACGGCACCGGGAGGTCGGGCGCTTCGGTCCGCCCGATGTACGGGATGACCAGAGCCCCGGTGAGCAAACCGCCCAGCACCCCGAGCGCGAGTGCGCCGGGGTTGGAAGTCAATTCCGGCGGTCGGTCGATATCGTCGGGAAACTCCGGCTCCGGCGCGCGTCCGGCCAAGCGGTCCCGCAAGAGTTCGTTGGCGGCCGCCGTCGCCTCGGCGGTCCAGCGGCCGCGATCCGTCGCCCGCGCGATCTCCCGCAGTCGCGCGAGCGAGTTGCGGGCGAAGCTCGCCTTGATGGAATCGATGAGGCGTCGATCCTGGCTCACGTCGTCCCTCCTTGCCGGAGTGGTTCCACTCGCCGCGCTCGCTCCACCCCAGCCAGGCACGGTCGCCCCCGCGAGGTGGCGATTGGCGGGAGTGTCCTTCAAGATACCGCCCCCTCGTGGTCGTGGCTCGTGGGCTGTGTCGAAAATCCCGGCACCCCCGGCGTGGCGGCCGAACGGGGGCGCGGTACACTCTCACGGAAGGACGACTTCCCCTGGGCTCGACGGAGTGCGATCATGCCGATTTCCGTTCAGTGTGCCAGTTGCGGCGCGAAACTCAACGCCCCGGACGCGGTGGCCGGCAAGCGGGTGAAGTGCCCGAAGTGCGGCCAACCGCTGAAGGTTCCGGCACTGGCCGTCGAACCGGAACCGGTCGATCTCACGCTGATGGCCGCCACCCCGCCGGAGAAGAAAGTCGCCCGCCGCCGCGACCGTGACGACCCTCCGACCCCGGAGCGAGACCGCCCCGCGCTGGCGAAGCGGCGGGTCCACCCTGCGATCCTCGTCGTGTCCATCCTGTGCGGGCTGTTCGGCGTGGCGGGGGTCGTGGGGGTGGTGATCGTCCACACCGACGCCGGCCGGGAAAGCGGCGACCGCCACCCCGCCGGTGCCCGTCGCCAAACTGAAGCCGGCCGACCCGGAGAAGCTCTTCAAGGCGTTGAAGTCCGACCCCGACCGGGACGAGGACATCCCCGGCAAACCGGTCACCGGCGTGCTGCTGTCCCGCGACGAGCCGCCCCTGACGGACCTGGAACTGGCCGAGGTGCGCGACCTGAAAACGCTGACATACCTGTCGGTGTTCTCGGACAAGATCACCGACGGCGGTCTCGCCTACCTGTCCGGCCTGACCGGGTTGGAGTCGCTGTACCTGTCTACCGGCGGGGTCACGGGGAGCGGGTTCGTCCACCTACGGCCGCTGACCAAATTGAAGGAACTGAACCTGCCGTCCCTCAAGGACGACCGGGCGTACACGGCCGACGACCTCCGCCCGTTGGCCGCCCTCCAGGCCCTGGAGCAGGTGAATATCCCGCGGACGGACTCCGCCCGCACCCTGTTCGCCTTCTACGGCCAACTGCCGAAGCTGAAGCGGGTCATGGTTTACGAGCGGGTGTGGGCGGCGGACCTGAAAGAGTTGCCGCCGCTGCCGTCGGTGACGGAGTTCCGCCTCTCCCCGCGCGGCGAGAACGACTCCCTCCGCGGCCCCGACACGGCCGGGCTGGCGAACCTGAAAGCGGCCGAGGTGGTGGACATCGGCTACGCCATCGATGACGAGGCCGCCACCCACTTGGCGACGGTGATGACGATCCGCGAACTGACCGTGAACGGCCGGCTGCTGACGGAAGCGGGGTACAAGGCGCTGGCCGGGTTGCCGGAACTCGCCACGCTGCGATTCTCCGGCGGGCACTTCGACGCCGCCGCGCTGGCCGCCGTCGCCACCGCCCCGAAGGTGACCGACCTGCTGCTGAACATCGGGATGCTCTCGGACATGACCCTCTCCGGGCTGGCCGGAGCGAAGGAGTTGACGCGACTCCGCTTCAACGGGCGGGCGGTGACGGACGCCGTCATCCCGACCCTGGCGAAGTTGCCGAACCTGGAGTTCGTGGACCTGTCCCAGACGAGCGTCACCGAGGCCGGGATCGCCAAACTGCGGGAGGCGAAGCCGGACTTGAACGTCCGCGGCCCCGACCGCGAGTGACCGGCCGCCGCGACGCCTCTCACCCCCGGATGGCGGCGGTGAAGGCGTCCCGCAGTTTCTTCGTCAGCGGCCCCTGCTTGCCGCCGCCGATGACCCGGCCGTCTACCTTCGTGACGGCGATCACCTCGGCCGCCGTGCCGGTCAGGAACACCTCGTCGGCAATGTACACGTCGTGCCGGGTGAGGGCGCACTCCCGCGCCGGGATGCCGACCTTCGCCGCCAGCTCCAGTACGAAATCGCGGGTGATCCCTTGTAGGATGCCGGCCTCCGGCGGCGGCGTCTTCAGTACCCCGCCCTTGATGACGAAGATGTTGTCGCCGGTACACTCGGCCACCTCGCCGGCCTGGTTCAGCATGATCGCTTCCAGGCAGCCGGCGCGGATGGCCTCGATCTTGGCGAGGATGTTGTTCAGGTAGTTGAGCGACTTGACGCGGGGGCTAAGCGCGTTCTGGTGCGGGCGGGTGTAACTGCTAGTGATGATCTCCAGCCCGTTCTCGTACAACTCCTTCGGGTACAGGCTGATGTCGTCCACGATGACGATGACGACCGGCTCGCACTTGCGGGGGTCCAGACCGAGGGTGCCCGCCCCCCGCGTCACGATCAGCCGAATGTACCCGTCCACCTTGGCGTTCTTCGCCACCGTGTCCTCGACCGCTTTCGTCACCTCGGCCGGCGTCAGCGGGATGGTCAGGGCGATGGCCTGGGCCGACTCGTACAACCGGGCGACGTGCTCGGCGTGCTTGAACACCTTCCCGCCGTACACGCGGATGCCCTCGAAGATGCCGTCGCCGTACAGCAGCCCGTGGTCGTACACGCTGATCTTGGCGTCGTGCTTGTCGTAGAATTGGCCGTTGATCCAAACCTGCGTCGCCATGCCGGGCACTCCCGTGATGAGGTAGCCGGTATTGTAGCACTCTCCGCCCGCCGCCGAGGACTGGCCATGCCGACCGTACTGATCGTGGACGACGAACCGGACAACATCGAGTTGCTCGGCCGCCGGCTGACCCGCCGCGGGTACACCGTGATCTCGGCCACGTCCGCCGAGGACGGCATCGCCAAGGCGGTGGCCGAACAGCCGCGGGTGATCCTGATGGACGTGAAGATGCCGCAGGTGGACGGGCTGGAGGCGAGCCGGCGGCTGAAAGCGAACGACGCCACCAAGGGCATCCCGATCATCATGCTGACGGCGCACGCGATGGCCGAGGACCGCGAGTCGGCCCTGGCCGCCGGCGCGAACGAGTACGAGAGCAAGCCGGTCGATCTGCCGCGGCTGTTGGCGAAGATGGAGCAACTGACGGTCGGGTGAAAGATCGGCGGGCGCGACACCCACGGGAGGTGTCACGCCCGCCGGGTTCAATTCCTCAGGCCGTTACCCCACGTAGATGCCGTTCTGGGTGCCGAACAGCGGCTGGCTGAAAGCGGTCGGGTTGAAGTTGCCCTGGGCCAGGTTGGCGGCGTAAGTCACCTGGACGCGGTTGTCGCCGCCCGCGCCCAGACCGAACAGCAGGTCGTCCCGGCCGTCGTTGTCCAGGTCTTGCGCGCCGACGCGGACGCCGCCGGTGAAGTTCGGGTCGCCGACCATGAAGCTGTTGCGGAGGGCGTTGGTCTGCCCGTCGAACACGCGGACGTTCGAGCCGCCGCCCACCCCCGTCCCGGTGATGATGTCGGCGAACCCGTCCCCGTTCAAGTCCCCCGCCGACACGAACACCCCGCCAACGAACTGTTCGGAGTAGGCGAAGAAGCTGCGGACCAGCGCGCCCGACTGGCCGTCGAACACGCGGACGTTCGGCCCGCCGCCGGCCGTGGTGCCGGTGACGATGTCGGCCAACCCGTCGCCGGTCACGTCCCCGACCGCCACCGTCACCCCGCCGACGTAGTGCGGATCGTACACGAAGAAGCTACGGAGGAGGGTGCCGTCCTTGCCGCTGAACGCGCGGACGTTGGTGCCGCCGCCGCCGCCGGCCCCGGTGACGATGTCGGCGAACCCGTCGCCGTTCAGGTCGCCGCCGGCCACGAACACTCCGCCAACGAACTGTTCCGGGTACGCGAAGAAGTCGCGGACGATGCCACCTGTCGCCCCGTCGAACACCAGCACGCGGGGGCCGCCGCCGGTGCCGGCGGCGGCGATGTAATCGGCCACCCCGTCACCGGTCACGTCGGCCCGCGCCACCCGTACCTCGCCGGAGAATCCGGCCCCGAACGGGCGACGGTTCAACAACGACGCCAGGGTACTGTCGAACCCTTCCACCAGCCCCGAGCCGCCGGCGACCAGCCCGGCCGGGGGCGGGGTGACGATCGGCTGCGGGACCGGGACGGGCACCGTCACGACCGGGCCGGGCACCGGGAAGGGGACGGGCACCGTCACGACCGGGCCGGGCACCGTGATGGTGTCCACGAACGGGGCGGTGAGGAACGGGGTGAAGTTCACCTGGCTGGTCACCTCCGCCCCTTTCCCGTTCGGGTTAGCCCCGACGACGAACGGCCCGCTGGCGTCGCCGTACCAGTTGTTCACCGCGTCCACGACGTTGTCGTTGTCGGCCTGGATGGCGAGGTAGTTGCCGTCCAGGTTGTTCGACCGGATGGACGCCTGGCTGCGGTCCGTCCCGAACGCGCCGCCGACCAGGACGCCGAACGTGTTGCCGCTGATCGTGTTCTTGGTCAGGGTGGCGGTCGGGGCCGCCCCGCCAAACTCGAACAGGTTCACCCCGGCGGACAGCTCGAAGGTGGCCGGCAAACTGGCGGTGTTGCCGGTGATCGTGTTGGCGGTGACGACGACGGCGGACGCGCCGGCGATTTGCAGCCCGTAGTTGACGAACGTGGTGCCGGCCCCCTGCCCGGTGATCGTCGTCCCCATGATCGTGCCGGTCGAGTCGGCGTACGAGACGCCGATCCGCCCGTACCCGCTCACCTGGCTGTCGGTGACATTCAGTTTGGCCTGGTTGCCGGCGGCCACGGCGGCCCCGTCCACCGCGCCGAACACGACGTTCGTCACCTCCACCCGCGTCAGTTCGCCGGTCACCCCGTTGTCGTTGAAGCTGAACCCGATGCCGACCTGTTTGCCGGTACCGTCGAACGACAGGTCGCGGACGAAGAAGGACCGCCCGGCCGCCACCTCGAACACGCCGGTAAACTGGTCGGCGGTGTCGGTGGTCGGCGCGAGGACGGTCGCCCCGCGGCCCGACCCGATGAGGGTGATGTCGTCGTTGATCAGGATCGAGCCGGCGGCGTTGTCCAACGGGGTGATGTCCGGGAACAGGTCGTTGCCCGTCACGGCACCGCCGTCCACATCGAACCGCGACCGGGCCAGGAAGATAGTATCGGCTTCGGCATTCGCCGCGGCCGCGGTCAGGGCGTCATTCAAGGTGGCGAAGGCGTCGGTGCCGACCGTCAGGCCGGCGACCGCGCCGGGGCCGAAGTCGTTGAACGTCACCACGTCACCGTTGACGTTCGCGGCGAACAGCGGATCGACGTAGAAGTTCGCGGGCACGTCGCGGGATTCGAGGCGGCAGAGATCGGGCGAGAGGTGGCGGCGGGGCGTCATCGGTGAAGTCCTCGTACGGGGTGGGAACGAATCGTGATATCCGAACAGTCGAGGGTCGGGCAGGCGGGGTCGCGTAGGAGTCCGAATCTCACCCTGAATATTTATGCACGAGCAGTGGAGTGCGCCTAGCACAAAAACCCATTCTTCCTCAAACCCTCCTTTTGCCCTGTCGGAAGAGCAGACTCTTATCATCACAACCGGAAAGTTCCGGACAATCCGTAATCTCTCGCCAGTTTCCCAACCGATACCACTTCTCGTGGCGTCAAACATCCGCTCGGCATCCGGAGGCGTCATGCGCTGGGGAATCCTACTGCTCGTGGCCGGGACGCTGTCCCAGACCGGCTGCCTGTTGGCCCGAAACGTCGCCCACAACTTGGCGAACGAATCCGCCGAGCACCTGGACGAGCGGAAACTGTCGCGGCAGTTGCGGGCCGAGGCGCGGGACGGCTGGGCCGCATTCTGCCAGCAATCCGGCGGGTCGTTCTCGATCGACTTCGCCGACGGGTTCCGGGACGGGTACGCCGACTACCTGGAGTCCGGCGGGAACGGTAGTCCGCCGGCCGTGCCGCCGCTGCGGTATCGCCGTAGCGCCTACCTCAACCCGGAAGGGCACGCCCGCATCCGCGACTACTTCGCCGGCTTCAAGACCGGGGTCGATGCCGCCGCCGAAAGTGGTCGCCGCCACTTCTTGACGGTCCCCGTCCTGGTGTCCGACGACCCGCCGCCGGTGCCGCCGCCGGGGATTCAAGTGCCGTCGCCGGACGCGCCGCTCCGCGCCGGCGAGCAACTCCCCGCGCCGCGGCGGATGGACGCGACGACCGGTCTGCCGATCCCGGATCGGCCGTCGGTCGAGCCGCTGCCGCCCCCGCTGCCGGTGCCGAAGGTTCCGGAACCGCCCCCGGCCCCGCAGTCGAAAACGGCCCCCGAACCGGCCGTCACGCCAGTCGCGGCGGCCGCGAAAGCCCCGCCGGAGTGGCCCGCCTTCCACCGGCGGACCCCTCCGCCGGTGGAACCGCCCGTCCGCCGCACCATCGACCGCGACTGATCCCGTATCCGCCCCGCATTCGCCCCGAGGTGACTTCCGATGCCCCGCACGCGGTCCTGGCTGATGGTCGGACTCCTGGCCGTCGCGGCGGCGCAGGGCGGGTGCGCGGCCCTGTCCAACCCCGTGGCCGACGGCATCCCCGTCCGCCGCCTGCCGACCGAGGTGTTCGGCAAGTCGCGGTCCGACTTGAAGCAAATCGACTTGACCGTCTTGAAGCAGCGGGAGCCGGACCCGTACCAGCTTGATAAAGGTGACGTGCTGGCGGTGGTGGCGGAGGAGCTGATCGCCCCGGCGAACACGCCGCTGCCGGTGCGGCTGCCCGACGCCATCAGCCCGCTGGCGGCCACCGGCTTCCCGGTGCCGGTGAACGACGACGGCACCATCTCCATCCCCCGACTGCCGCCGCTGAGCGTGAAGGGGAAGAGCGTGACGGAGGTGGAGCGGCTGATCCGAGATACGGCGACCGGCAAACTCGGCGGGCCGGAACTGCTGAAGCCGGCGGCGCGGGTGTCGGTGCAACTGCTCCAGAAGCGGACCTACGCCGTCACCGTCGTGCGGGAGGACGTGCAGCCGGTGCCGACGCAACTGGTCGGCGGGGCGGTGCAGGGGACGAACCGCCGGGGGAACGGGTTCACCATCCGCCTGCCGGCCGGCGAGAACGACGTGCTGCGGGCGCTGAACGCCACCGGCGGGCCGCCCGGCCTGGACGCCAAGAGCGAGGTGACCGTGCTGCGTGGCAATCGAGACGCGGCCGACCCGGCCGGCGGGGTGGTCCGCATCCCGCTGCGGGTGGACCCGACCCGACCGCTGGCGATCCGCGAGGAAGACATCATCCTGGGGGACGGGGACGTGGTGCTGATCGAGGCGCGGGACACCGAGGTGTACTACGTCGCCGGGGTCGCCGGGTCGCGGCAGTTCCCGCTCCCGCGCGATTACGACCTGGACGTGTTCCAGGCGCTGTCGGTGGCCGGTGCGCCGCTGGCCAACGGCGGGTTCACCCAGAACGCCTTCATTGCCCAGTCGGTGAACACCGGCCTCGGCTCGCCGTCCCCGGCCTTGGTGACGGTACTCCGGCAAGACGAAGGGAGCGGTCAGCAGATTCCCATCCGGGTGGACCTGAACCGCGCGTTCCGCGACCGCCGCGAGCGGATCGCCATCCTGCCCGGCGACATCATCGTCATGCAGGAGCGGCCCGGCGACGCCATCGCCCGCTACCTGACCCAGACGATCCGCGTGAACAACGCCGTCCAGACGTTCCAGGGCGGGGCGATCACCGGCGGCGCGAGTTCCATCAACCCGTGAGCCGGAACCCCGCCGGACGCCGGACTACTTCACCGGGCTCAGGCGGACGTAGTAGCCGAGCAGCCCGCGGTGCAGCGACAGGTATGCCGGCTCGCCGCCGGCGGGGGCGGGGCCGAACCGGAGGTCGAACTTGTCCATCAGCCGGATCAGTTCGGCCACCGTCGCCCCGGTGGTCTCCCACTCGCCGGGGACGGCGGCCGGGGCGTTCGGCTTGCGGGCGAACTTGGCCGCCTGTTCCAACTGCGTCAGGAAGTCGTTCACCTCTTTCGCGTCGGCGAACGGCGACTCCGCCATGCGGTCGGCCAGCGTCTTGCGGGCGGCAACGAGGGCGGCGTCCAGGCGGTCCACCACGAACAGGTTCGGCTTCTTCCCGCTCCGCAGCGACTGGCCGACGGTGGCGAACGCGGCGTCGATGGCCGTCCGCAGTTTCTCCGTCTCCGGCACCGCCGCGACCGCCGGGTACGTCAGCGTCGGCTTGCGGAACACGTTCACGCCGGCCGCCGCCGGGCCGTTCTCGAACACCACTTTCTCAAGCAAGTCCGGCGGGCACAGGCCGGACTCGGCCCGCCGCCCGTCCTTCTCCCGCTTCAGGCACAGGGCGAGCAACTCGTTCAGCGACTTCCCGGACAGGATGGCCTCGTCCGGCGGGTCGAGCAGCGCCGGATCGAGGGCCGGAACCGCGGCGGGGTCGTCGCCCCGGTCGCGTTGCGCCGCCACCCAGTTGTCGATGTCGTCCTTCCGCCCGGCCACCGGGTTCCCCAACGCTTCCGCCTGCTGGGCGCGAGCCAGGGCCGCCCGCTGCCGCTCGACGATGGGGTTGTACCGGTCGCTGCCGTAGGAGCCGACGCCGCCGGACATCTGGCTGTAAGGGTTGCCGGAATAGGACGGCGCGATGTAGTAGTTCGGTCGGGGGAAGCCGCTCCACGCGTACTGATAGTTGAACGTGATGGGGCGGCCGAAGGACATGCCCGTGACGGAGTACTGGTACTGCTGGTAAGTGTTGAAGTAGAACCCGCCGAGGGGCGACCGCTGGTACACGCTGCCGGAGAACCGCGGCCCGAACCGGGCGTAGAACTGCGCCGAGGCCACGCCGGCCGACGCCACCAGGCCCAGCACCACCAGTGGGAGAATTCGAGCGGACATCGGAGCACCTCGCGGGATCGGGAAGGAAGGGAAGGCGAACGGGAAACTCGTTCCCATCTTCTGCTATTATTCGCCCGAGCGGGAGAAAAAGGCAACGGCCCTGCGCTCCAACCTTCAATACCCCCTCATTCGCCCAACCTGAGATGACATTTGGGCGAACGGGGCGATTTCCGATTATCCCGTCCGACTCTGCCCCGGCACCCACAACACGTCGTCGGCCCCGTCTCGGTTGGCGGCGCGGGCCAGCACGAAGAGCAAGTCGGACAACCGGTTCAGGTAGACGACGGCCTGGGTGTTGACCGGCTCGGAATGCGTCAGGGTGATGACCGCCCGCTCGGCCCGCCGGCACACCGTCCGCGCCAGGTGCAGCCACGCCGCCGCCGCCGATCCGCCCGGCAGGATGAAGCTGTTCAGCGGTTGCAGCCGTTCGTTGACGCGGTCGATGGCCGTCTCCAACCGGGTCGATTGGGCGTCGGTCATCCGCAACCCGTGGTCCGCCTCGTCGCCTTTGGGCGCGGGCACGCACAGGTCCGCGCCGAGGTCGAACAGGTCGTTCTGAATGGCACGGACGAGGGCCACCTCCGGCCCGTCCGGGCAGTGCGCGGTGAACAGGCCGAGGACGGCGTTCAGCTCGTCCACTTCGCCGTAGGCGGCCACGCGGGGGTGATCCTTGGCCACGCGGGTGCCGTCGCCGAGGCCGGTTTCGCCGGCGTCGCCGGACTTCGTGTAGATGCGGGAGAGGAAAACCATTGCGGGGGGCAATCCGGGGGAACGGGAACGGAACCCGACATCGGATTCATAGCGACCGGGACGGGGTCGGCGGCGGGCGAAATTCGCGCGCGGGCCGCCCACCCGCCGCTATCCTGACACGCACCCGGACGCCCCTCCGGGGTTCGCGCCGTTAGGTTCCCCACTGTCACCCGTCTGTAACAGCGACGAGTGACGCCCGGTAGGACAGGCCGACCATGAAGCCCGATCGCCGGGCGGCCGCCGTCCGCCGCCAACAGTTCGACGACCTGTACGCCCGCCACGCCCGCGAGGTGTGGGCGATGGCGTATGCCCGGTGGACGGACGCCGACTCGGCCCAAGACATCACCCAGGAGGCGTTCCTCCGCCTGTGGAAGCAGTTGGAAGACGGGGAGGCCATCCAGAACCCCCGCGCGTGGCTGCTGCGGGTGGCCCGGAACCTGTCCGAGGACCACGCGAAAAGCGCGTTCCGGCGGTTCGGCACTCAGCCGCCCGAACAAATGAATTCGGTCCAGTCCGGCGGCTCGCAACCGCTCGAACAGATGGCCCGCGAGGAGGCATTCGGGCAGATTCGCGGGCTGCTCGACGAACTGCCGGCCGCCGACCGGGAGATCTTGACCCTGCGGTACGCCCTCGAGTACGACACGCCGGCCATCGCCGACGCCCTCGGCATCGCCGTCTCCGCCGTCCACATGCGGCTCAGTCGCGCCCGCCAGCGGCTGGAAGAGCGGCTGACCGCCGCCGGCATCGCCGCCCCGAGAACGAACTCATGACGCACTCTCCCTCCCCCCGGTTTCCCATGACCCCGAACCCCCCGCCGGACGATGTGGATCACTGGTTGACGGACTTCTTCCAGGCGCAACTGCCGAACCCGTTCCCGCCCGCCCCGACGGTGGCGGTCGCGGAGCCGGCCCGCCCCCGCCGCTCGACCGCCGATCACGGTCGGCTGACTCTGGCTGCCTCCGTCGCCGCCCTGCTCGGCCTCGGCGTGACCCTCTCCTACGGGCCGAACGGCGGCCACGCCCCGGCCGACGGGCCGGGACTGCTGGAAAAGTCGTCGGCCAACGGCCCCAAGGAACTGCTCAAGCACATGCCCAAGCCCGACGTTCCGAAGTTGCCGTGATTCCCGCGGGACCGGTGTCCGCCTGCTTCCGCCTCACGCCCACAGGCCGCGGGCGGCGCTCGCCTTGGCCACCCGGTCCACCCCCAGGGTGAACGCGGCCGTCCGCCAGTCGCACCCGAACGCCGCCCGCACCGCCTTCAGGTCGGCGAACGCCTTCCGCATCACCCGCCGCAACTCGGCGTTCACCCGCTCCTCGTCCCACCGGAACTGCTGGATGTTCTGCACCCACTCGAAGTAGCTGACCGTCACCCCGCCGGCGTTCGCGAAGATGTCCGGCAGCAGGACGACGCCCTTCTCGCGGAGGACGGCGTCGGCCTCGATGTCGGTCGGGTGGTTGGCCCCTTCCAGAATGAACTTGGCCCGTACCCGGTCGGCGTTCCGCGCCGTCAGCACGTCTCCCAGCGCGGCCGGGATGAGCACGTCCGCCGGCTCGTAAAGCAACTCCTCGGCGGGCATCGGCTCGCCACCGGGGAACCCCGTCACCCCGCCGGTCCGCCGCACGTGGTCGTACAGGTCGGGCACGTTCAGCCCGGCCGGGTGCCGCACCGCGCCGCCCGCATCCGACACGGCTACGACCTTCCCGCCGGCCTCGTGGAACAGCCGCGCCGCCCACGACCCGACGTTGCCGAACCCCTGGACGGCGTAGGTGAAATCCTTCACCTGCCGGCCCATCTCCTCGAACAGGCACTCGGCCGCGAACAGCACCCCGCGCCCCGTGGCCGACTCCCGCCCGAGCGACCCGCCCAACTCGATCGGCTTGCCGGTGACGACGCCCGGCGAGTACCCCTTGAACTTGCTGTACTCGTCCACGATCCAGCCCATCGTCTGGGCGTTGGTGCCCATGTCCGGGGCCGGGATGTCGGTGTGCGGGCCGATCACGTCGGCCAGTTTCTGGGTGAACACCCGCGTCAAGATTTGCAGCTCGTTGGTGCTGAGCGCCTTCGGGTCCACGGTAATGCCGCCCTTCGCCCCGCCGTACGGCAGGTCCACCACGGCCGTCTTCCACGTCATCAGTTGGGCCAGCGCGTTCACCTCGTCCAGGTCCACCTGGTGGTGGTACCGGATGCCGCCCTTCATCGGCCCCCGCTTGTTGTCGTGCTGCACCCGATACCCGACGAACGTGGCCAGGGTGCCGTCGTCCTTGACGAAGTTGCACTCCACTTTGATTTCGCGGTACGGGGTGAGCAGGAACACCCGCTGGTGGTCGGACAACTTGAGCAGGTCGGCGGCACGGTGGAAGTACTTGGCGGTGGTTTCAGACGGCGTCATGGGCGGCACCGGTGGGAGGGAAGGGGTACCGGTATTGATATCGGAACCGCGCCGCGGGTGGGGGGGAGCCGCTACCAATGACCCCATGCGCCTCCCCGACTTCACCCACTTCTTCGGCGTCGATTTCAGCGGGGCCGTGCTGGCCGGGCGGAACATCTGGATCGCGCGGTGCGAACTCGATGGAATCGCTCCCTCGCGGTCGCGGCTCGTGTTGAAGTCGCTGGACCGCCTGGAAGACCTTGCCGGGACGGCCGCGCGGGGGCCGGCGCTCGCGCATCTGGTGACACTGGTGCGTCAGTCGTCGGCGGCGCTGTGGGGGCTCGACTTCCCGTTCGGGCTGCCCATCGAACTGTTCCCGAAGGGGCACCGGTGGCCGAAGGTGTTCGCGTTCGTCGGCGGGTACGGCGACGACGCGTACAAGTGCGGGATGACATGCGTGCGGCGGGCGCGGAAGATGAAGTCGCACGTCATCCGCAAGACGGTTCACCACATCCGCCGACTAACCGACGTGGAGGCGAAAGCCCCGTTCGACACCTTCCATTACCGCATCATTTACCAGACGTTCTTCGGGCTACGTGACGTGGTCGATCCGCTGCGACGGTCGCCCGGCACGGCGGTGTTACCGTTTCAGTACCGCAAGCTGCCGACCGCCGAGCGGGTGGTGGTGGAGTGCTGTCCGGCGTCGGTGTTGAAGCGGCTCGGATGGCCGCACCAGAACTACAAGCAGCCGACCGGCGGGCCGTTGACGGCGATTCGCAAGCGGACCCGCCACGCACTTCTGACGGCACTGGCCGACCACGTGGAAATCCCGGACTCGTTCCGCCGAGTAGTGATGCGGAACCCCGGCGGGGACGCGCTGGATGCCGTGATCGCCGCCGTCGGCGCGCGGCTGGCGGTGGCGACCGCCGACCACCCGGCCATTGCCGCCCACCCCCGCTACCGCCGCGAGGGGCGGCTGTACGTGTGAGATTAAGTCAGGTACGACTCGGCCGCGGCGCGGGAGTAGGTGCCTTCCAGGTCGATCAGGATGGCGCGGTCGCCGTCGAGCGGGAGCGGGATTTCGGGCAGCGGTTCGCCGACGGTCAGCGGCCGCCGCCACGCTTCCAGCAGGCACGGGTCGCCGGCCTTCACCGCCGGGACCACACGGTAGCTGGCGGAGAACGGGACAGGCAACGGCGGCTGGTCGGTCAGCCGCAACTCGGCCGCGATGAAGTCCGCGAACGAGAAATCCTTGTACCGGGGGTGGACATCGACGATAAGCAGTTGCACGAGGTCGCGGAGGTAGCCGGCGTACTTCGCTCCGTAAGTCCGGCGATCCGCGACGCGGTCCTTGTTCCTGAGTGACACGAGTTCGACCGCCGCGACGAGCCGGCCGTTGAACGTGACCGCGACGCGCAACTCCGGCTGCCGGATTTCCGTCAACGCGACGGAGAAGTCCGGCTCCGGGATGGCGTGGTCCGGCTCGATGTTCGACTCCGTCCCCGTTTCGATCCGCGCGCGGTAGCCCGGCGGTAGTTGCGGCTTGATGTGCCGGGCCAACTCCGTCAGCCAGTAGGTATGCAATTCGGACCACCCGCGCGTGGTCGCCCAGTCGTGCAAGGGCATCGGCAGTCACTCCGGTTGCGACGGCGGCACGGTCGGTGCGTCCGGCTTCGCTTGCTCCGCCGCGCGGTCGGCGTCGGACAGCCTCGGCGAGAGCAGCTCCACCACCGGGGCCGTCGGCCTTCCGGCTTTCTCTTCTTCCGAAATCGCTTCGTGGATACCACCCCACCCGTATTCGCCGGGGTATGGCGGGCGGGACACTTTCGGGCGCGGTCGTTTCATGTCGTCACCTCGTGATTTCAAAGTAGTCGGTGGCAAGTAACCGCCACCCGGAACCTTTCCAACGGTGTTTCGCCCTGCGGTACAAACGCACGGAGTACATCCCGACCCCGGCCACCTCGATGCGGTGCATCCGGAAGACGTGGTCATCGACCCGCCGAAGCGGATCGAACCGAACGCGGTATTGGAACTCGTTGAGTCGTCGGACGGGTCGCCCGTCGGCGTCCAGCCAATCGACCCGAACGGCGAACCGCACTCCGCCGACGCCGGCCAAGAAGAACCGCACGAAAAAATCCATCACCGGCAAGGTTCGTGGGAACTCCGTGTCCGGCGGCACGGCGATGACGTAATTCACCCCCAACAAGTCCGAAGTCCGGCTCGGCCCGTACCGGCGGGTGAGCGTGTTCAGCAGGCAACTGTGAACGTCCAATCGCTTCTGGCTCATCGGCGGTCACTCTGGTTGCGACGGCGGCACGGTCGGTGCGTCCGGCTTCGCTTGCTCCGCCGCGCGGTCGGCGTCGGACAACCTCGGCGAGAGCAGCTCCACCACCGGCGGAAGGGGCCGCCCCTCTAACTCTTCGTCACACACCATCTCGATGACCTCGGCCGGGACGTACCGTCCGGTCCCCGACGGCGGCAACTGAATCTGACGGCGTTTCATGTTCGTTCACCTCACTACTCGGAAGTAATCGGTCCCCAGCCGTTTCCACACGTGTCCGCGCCATCGGTGTTTCGCCTTCCGGCAGACCCGCACGGCGTAGACCCCAGTGCCGGTCAAATTGATCCGAGCCAACCGAAAGACGAAGTCTCGCACCTCGTCGGCCGGGTCGAACGGGAGAACTTTGCGGAATCGTCCCACCCGCTCTAAATCGCGGCCGTCTTCGTCCAGACGGACGACGAAGACGGCGATTTCCGTCGGCCCGACACCGACCAAGTAGAACCGGGTGAACAGGTCTATTGACGAAATCAGTCGCGGGAACTCCGTATCCGGAGGCACGCGATAGCGATACTCCACCCCCAGCAGGTCCGACGTTTGCGTCGGGCCGTACCGTCGGGTGAGTGTGTTCAGCACGCAGTAATGCACGTCCAGCCGCTTTCGGGCCATCTCGCCACCTCTGCGGGGAATTATACCTTCACTGGGCCGTCACACGGGCGACTTCGGCGCAGTCCTTATCACCGCGGCCGCTGAAGCACAGCACCACGACTTCATCCTTGCCTCGCTTGGCCGCCTCGCGCATCGTCTCGACGACGGCGTGCGCGGTTTCGAGCGCCGGCAACACCCCCTCCAACCGGCCGCACAGGTGGAAGGCGTCCAGTGCCTCTTGGTCCGTCACGCTCGTGTAGCGCACCCGGCCGGTGTCCTTCCAGTAGCTGTGTTCCGGCCCGACGCCGGGGTAGTCCAGACCCGCGCTGACCGAATGCACGTCCGCCGTCTGCCCGTCGTCGTCCTGCAAAACGTAGCTGAAACTGCCGTGCAACACTCCCGGCGCGCCGAACGTCAGGGTGCTCGCGTGCTGGCCCGGCTTCGAGGAGTGGCCCCCCGCCTCCACGCCGATCATCTCGACCGACTCGTCATCGACGAACGGGTAGAAGATGCCGGCCGCGTTGCTGCCGCCGCCGACGCACGCGACCAGCGCGTCCGGCAGTCGGCCGATCTGCTCCAGGCACTGTTCGCGGGTTTCGGTGCCGATGACACTCTGGAAGTCGCGGGTCATCATCGGGAACGGGTGCGGGCCGACGACGCTGCCGATGATGTAGTGCGTGTGTTCGACCGTACTCATCCACTCCCGCATGGCCTCGTTGGTGGCGTCCTTGAGCGTCTTACTGCCGCTCTCCACCGGGAACACCTCGGTGCCCATCGCCTTCATGCGGAAGACGTTCAACTCCTGCCGGCGGATGTCTTCCACGCCCATGTACACCCGGCACGACAGGCCGAACAGCGCGGCGGCGGTGGCGCTGGCGACGCCGTGTTGCCCGGCCCCGGTCTCGGCGATGATTCGCTTCTTGCCCATCCGCACCGTCAAGAGCGCCTGGCCGATGGCGTTGTTGATCTTGTGCGCGCCGGTGTGGTTCAGGTCTTCCCGCTTCAGGAAAATGCGGGCACCGCCGGCCGCGCGCGTCAGCCGCTCGGCGAAGTACAACCGGCTCGGTCGGCCGACGTACTCGTTCAGGATGCGGTGGAAGTTGTCCATGAACGCCTCGTCCGCCTTGGCCTCGCGGTACGCGCGGTCCAGTTGGTCGAGGGCGAACATGAG
>JBBRUO010000047.1:0-17944 GCA_038247725.1 Gemmatales bacterium | reverse complement strand
CGGGGTGGGGTTCGGGTGGCGACGCGGGAGGGGCGACCTGCCGCACGTGGGGGTGTTCATCGGTTACCACCAGCGGCGCAACGAGCAGGCCACGCGATCCCACAAGAAACGGCCGCATAGGTGCGTGATCAAAACCTAAAGCCGCGCTGTAGTGCTAGGAACTGTATGGAGCCACGCCGGGTCGCACACCGCACGCAGCTCGTTCCGCCGGGGCTTCTGCCGCCAGAGCACATCCGACCACGCCGGTTCGAACCGCGCCTCCTCCTCGATGCGGACCAACTCGCCGCGCGGGTCGCCGTTCTCGTCCAGCCAGTCGGCATACACCAACCGCGTGAGTGGGTCGGTCGGGTGCGCGGCCACCGCCGCCAGGAAGTCGGCGTCCGTGTGCGTCATGGTTCTGGTGTATCGTCATTCCGCGACCGGTGACAGGTCCGCGAGTGGCACCGCGAGCAAACTCAGCCAGATGTCGCCGAACGGGTCCGGCTGTTCGACCGCGACCTCGAACCGGCGGATCAGTTCCAGCACGGCGAGGAACAGGCCGATCAGCCGGGCGCGGTGGTGCGGCGGGGTGAACACGTCCTGGAACCGCAGTCGCCCGTCGGCACGGAGGCGGTCGCGGAGGTAGTCCTCGTACACCTGCTGGGGCGTGTCGTCGGTGATGACCGATTGCGGCTGGGCGGCGCGGGTCTCGCGGACCAGCCGGGCGAAGGCGGCCACCAAATCCCACAGTTCCACCGCCCGCACCGCCTGCGGCCCGCCGGGGGCGCTCGGCTCCTCCGGGGTGCGGGCCACCTTGGTGGCGTGCGTCTCGGCGGCCTCTTCCAGCTTCTGCGCCGCGTCCTTGTACCGGCGGTATTCGAGTAACTGTTTCACCAACTCCCGCCGCGGGTCCGGCTCGTCGTCGGCTTCTTCGCCCTTCGCGGACACCGGCACCAGCAGCCGGCTCTTGATGACCATGAGGGTCGCGGCCATCACGAGGAAGTCGCCGGCCGCCTCGACGTCGAGTTCCTTCACCACCCGCAAGTAGTCCAGGAACTGCTCGGTCAGCTTGGCGATGGGGATGTCGAGAACGTCCACCTCGTCCCGCTTCACCAGATAGAGAAGGAGGTCGAGTGGCCCGTGGAACGTGTCGATCGCCACCTGGTACGGCATCCTGCCACCCCGGAACCCGGAACCTCTGGGAGGTATCGGCCGTTCGGGGAAACCGAGTTGAGGGCGAAGGGCCGGTCGGCCGGCGAAGAAGCGCGAACCGATTCCCCATTTCCCCCTCTCCAACTGGTGCGGTACAATTCATCGCACGAGTCCATCACGCGAGGGGATCGCCATTCACGGATCATTCGAAACGAATCGGGGCGAGTTCTCCGTTAACAAGGAACGGGCCGTCCTGGTGTCCATCTCCCTCCCGGACCAGCCGTGGCTGTCGGCCGACCCGTGCGACGAGATCCGCGGGCTGACCGACTCCGCCGGCGCGGTGGTGGTCGGCGAGATGACGCAGAAGCGGCAGGAGATCCAGCTCGGCACCTACATCGGGTCCGGCAAGCTGGCCGAGCTGTCGCAACTGGTGGACGCGGCCGGGGCCGACGTGGTGGTGTTCGACAACGACCTCACCCCGGCGCAGGCCCGCAACCTGGAAAAGGCCCTCGGCGTGAAGGTGCTGGACCGCTCCGAGTTGATCCTCGACATCTTCGCCAGCCGCGCCCGCACGCCCGAAGCCCGGTTGCAGGTGGAGCTGGCGCAACTGGAATACGCCCTGCCCCGCCTGAAGAACATGTGGAGCCACCTGAGCCGGCTGGGCGGCGGCGGCATCGGGGTGCGGGGGCCGGGGGAAACGCAACTGGAGACCGACCGCCGGCTGGCCGACGGCCGCATCCGCGACCTGAAGAAGAAGTTGGCGGAGGTGCAGGCCCGCAAGCAGCGCGAGGTCCGCAGCCGCTCCGAGGAGTTCACCGTCTCGCTGGTCGGGTACACGAACGCCGGCAAGTCGCGGCTGATGAACGCCCTCACCGGGGCCGGGGTGTACGTCGAGAACCGGCTCTTTTCCACCCTCGACACCCGCACCCGCCAGTGGCCGATCCGCGACTTCGGCAAAGTGCTGTTGTCGGACACCGTCGGCTTCATCCGTCACCTGCCGCACCACCTCGTCGCCAGCTTCAAGGCCACCCTCGAAGAAGCCCGCCAGGCCCGGCTGCTGTTGCACGTGGTGGACGCCGGCAACCCGCTGGCCGAGGAACACATCAAAGCCGTCAACGAGGTGCTGAAGGATCTGGACTGCGCCGACAAGCCGGCGATCCTGGTGCTGAACAAGGTGGACACCGTCGAAGACCGGTCCACGCTGGCGGCGCTGCAAGCCCACCACCCGCACGCGGTCGCCATCAGCGGGCTGACCGGGGAAGGGCTGGACGACCTGCGGGCGGCCGTGGTGACGGCCCTGTCGAAGGATTTTCTCACGGTCGAAGTGACCGGCGACGTGAGCAACGGCAAGCTGATCGCGTACTTGAACGCGCACGCCGAGATCTTCCGCCAGGAGTTCAGGGGGAACGAGGTGGTCGTCCGCTGCCACCTGCCGAAGGCGCTACACTACCACGTCGCGGCGATGGCCGGCACCATCCGCCCGCTGGAAGTGGACGCGACCGCGGGGTGAGGCGTGTGGGCGGGTGAAAACTTCGCGGCGCGGAATCGGCGGAATCGCTCAAGTTTCCGGCCGGCGCTGTAAGGAGTCCGCCGGACGCCCGACCAACCTCGACCGCCACTCCCGGCGGATTCACGGAGGATACGTCCATGCGTTCGTTCTTCACTTTCGCCGCCGTCGCAGCGGTGGTCGCACCCGCGTCGGCGGAGGAACTGCGGTTCACCCTGACGAACACCGCGCCGACCGGCGGCACCTACCTGACGCCCGTCTTCTTCGCCGCGCACGACGGGTCGTTCGTCACCTTCACCCCCGGTCAGGCGGCGTCCGTCGGACTCCAACGGGTGGCCGAGGACGGCGGACCGCAGACGCCGTTGTTCGACCAACTGGCGGCGGCAGGCGGGGTCGGCGGGACGGCCGGCGGCGGCCCCATCGCCCCCGGCGAGACCGTCACCCTGACGCTGAACGTGGACCCGCTGCGGCAGCAGTACTTGGCCTTCGCCACGATGGTCATTCCCAGCAACGACGCCTTCATCGGCAACCCGTCGCCGACGCTGTTCCGCCTGTTCGATTCGGCCGGCCAGTTCATCCCCCGCGACGGGGCGAGCGCGATCCGGATCACGGGCAGTCAGGTGTGGGACGCCGGTTCGGAAGTGAATGACGAGCTGCCGATCAACACCGCGTTCCTCGGCCAGACGGCCCCGGATACGGGGACCGACGAGAACGGAGTGGTCGGCTTGCACCCCGGCTTCCAGGGGTCGCAGCGCCTGGGCGGGCCGCCCGGCAACATCCTCAACGACCCGCGGTTCCCGGCCGGCGACTTCACCGCCGACGGCTACCAGATCGCGACCATCGAGGTGAGTCAGGTGCCGGCCCCGCCGGCGGTGGTGTTGTCGGTGGTCGGGCTGGGCGTGACCGCCCTCGGCCGGCGGTTCCGTCGGCGGTGAGCGGCCTGCCGCCGCCTCACCACACGTTCAACTCCTGCTCCAACACGATGCCGGCGTGGGCCGTCACCTTCTTCCGCACGGCGTCGATCAGGAGCAGAATGTCCTTCGCCGTCGTGCCGGGGTGGGCGACGGCGTAGTTGCCGTTGCGGTCGCTCACCTCGGCCCCGCCGACGCGGAACTTGGCCAGCCCGGCCGCGTCGATGGCCTTTGCCGCCGTCACCCCCGGCGGGTCGCGGAACATCCGTACGGCCGACTGGAAGCTGAGCGGTTCGGCCGCCTTCCGCAGCACCCACGCCCGCGTCATCCGCTTCAGCAGCGCCTCCGGCGCGGCCGGGGTCAGTTCGAATTCCACCCAGGTGATGACCGGCTCGTCGATGTCGCTGACGTGGTCGCCGAAGGTCAACTCCTCGCGGCCGCGGACGTGCTCGGTGGCGTCGTCGTGCAGCACGGCCACCCGGCGGACGGCCTGCCCGATTTCGCCGGAGCGGTCGCCGACGTTGCACCGGACGCTGCCGCCGACGGTGCCGCGGATGCCGACGAGCGTCTCCAGCCCGCCCAGCCCGGCCCGCACCGCGTACTCGATGAGATCGAACAGGGCCGCCCCGCCGGCGGCGCGGACGGTGGCGGGGCCGGTCGTCTCGACGCCGGCGAACGCCGGGCCGGACAGCCGCATCACCGCGCCGGGCACTGGGTCGTCGGTGACGAGCAGGTTGTACCCGCCGCCGAGCATCCGCAGCGGGACGGCGTGCGTCTGGCAGAACCGCAGCACCGCCCGCAACTCGTCGCCGGTGCGGGGCTGGACGAGGTACTCGGCCGGCCCGCCGATGCGGAGGTGGGTGTACGGGGCCAGCGGCTCCCGCCGCTTGGTGATATCCGGGAACGTGTCGGCGAGCGTCGTCATGCGCGAGATCCTCCCACCCTCAGCATATGCACGGCGCGGGGAAAAAGACCGGCCACGTCGAGTGCGAAGTTTCGCGGAACCGGCGCACCGACGGGTGGGCGGCGGCGGACGGTCGCGGAGAAAGCCCAGGTCCGGCTGAAGCCGCTCCGCGAGTTCCGCAGCCTGCTGGAAGAGCCGGGCACGTTCCTGCTCATCCCTGCCGAGGAAATACCGCACCGCTACAAGACGAAGCCGGTCCACATGAACGGCATCAACTTGCGCGACCCGATCAAGCCCACTGGGACATCATCCTGGCGTTGCGGCTGGACAAACTGAAGATGCCGGTGAGCGAAGACATGCTGTCCAAACAAGTAGTTCGCATGAAACCATTGGAGGCGGTATTGACATTCGTTTTTTTTTTGGAGTATATACCCCGGCCCCACTGACTTGGGCACTTCATCACTCTAAGATGCTCGGAGGGTACTCGTGTTCCAAACGAATCGATTGTTGTTCGGAATGGTGACGTGTCTCGTTCTGTTCAGCGGCGAGGCGGCACTGGGGCAGACCATCACCCTAACCTCCCCGCCGTACGTTCCCCCTCCCCCCGGCGGAGTCGGGGTAGGCTCCTTCAACGCAAGCGGCACGTGGCAGATGGGCGCGGGGCAAACCATTTCGAAGATCACGATCTACCTGGAGGAGAAACTGCCAAACCAGGCGAACTGGGTGCCCGTTGGTGGAGCGCTGCCTGCCACCCGTGACAACCTCAACAAAACGTACTCCGGCACGTTCAACAAGACGGCGGTCGTGGGGGCGCAGTATCGAATGAAGGCCTACCTGTTCAAGAGCCAAAACGGCAACGCTGTTCAGGTCGCCACGAGCCCGAACGGGAATGCGTGGCTGGATGTCACGCCACCGGCGAATGACCCCAGTCCTACTGAAGAATAATCTCGGTCGAACGGCGAACCCAGATCCCGTTGTCAACCGAAAGACCCTAGTACATTCTTGGGAGGCGGTCATGGTTAAGCGAATCGCGTTCACCCTGGTCGAGTTGCTCGTGGTCGTCGCCATCCTGGCACTGCTTCTGGCACTCATCCTGCCGGCCATCCAGAAGGCGCGGGAATCGGCCGCTCGTGCCCAGAGCGTGAACAACCTGAAGCAAATCGTCCTCGGCACGCATAGTTACGCCGCCGCCAACAACGATCGGCTTCCGGCCATGACCAGTCTCCTCTTGAACAACATCTCGATGCCGGGGGACTACATCTCCCCCTTCCTTCTCATCCTGCCGCACATCGAAGGGGAAATTCCCATCCCCAATTTGCCCATCAACTCTCCCGACGACTACGGAAAGTACTTCACCCCGAAGAAGACTTACTCCAGTCCGGCCGATCCGACCCTGATGTTCTACAAATCGCCCCAGGCACCGCCGTGCAGCTATGCCGCCAACATGTTCGCGGTGGAGGGGGCACCGACCCTCACGGCCTCGTTCCCCGACGGCACTTCGGGCACCATCGCATACGTCGAGCGCTACTACCGCACTTTTGAACTGGGGCAGTCCATCGTGCCGGCACAACGGAACGAGATGCGCAACGGCTACGACACGAACTTGCCCAACTACAGGCCGCTGGATGGCGACCCGAAGCAAGGTACCCTGCCATACGCCATTGGCGGGGAACGGCGGGCGGGCTTCGCGGATCGCGGCTACCTGAACGACGTGGTCCCGGTGACCGCCATTCAGAATGGCGCTCCCGTCACGCGCGGGTCTGTCCCACTGGTGACCTTCCAAGTCAAGCCAACCCTGGATGACGCCTGGAGCGGTATCCCGCAGACGCCATTCTCGGCCGGATTGCCGACAGCCCTGCACGACGGCAGCGTTCGTACCCTATCCGGCAGGATCGACCCAAACGTGTTCTGGTCGGCCGTTACGCCGGCCGGCGGGGAGGTGAGTTCTCTCGACTGATCCCAAGGCACGGGCGACGGCTAGGCGGCGGCGGTCGGCGCGGTCGGGGCGTGACTTCCGCCGGCGGCACGGATAGAACCTTCGCATCTCTCCCCCGTGAGGTTCCCCCCATGCCCGCGCCCCGACGCTCACTGCTGGCCCTTCTCATGACGGCCGCCGCGTTCTCGGCCGCCGTCGCGTTCCGCTCGCCCGAACAGCCGGCTCCGCCGTCCGAACCGCCACCCCTCACCACCACCGGCGGGCCGAAGTTCTGGAAGGGCAACCTGCACACGCACTCGCTGTGGAGCGACGGCGACGACTTCCCGGAGATGATCGCCGACTGGTACAAGACCCGCGGCTACCACTTCCTCGCCCTGACCGACCACAACGTCCAGTCCGACGGCGAGCGGTGGACGGCCGCCGACACCACCCCGGTGCGGAAGGGGGCGGTGGCCAAGTACGTCAAGCGGTTCGGCGCGCCGTGGGTCGAGCGGCGGACGGTCGCGGAGAACGCCCAGGTCCGGCTGAAGCCGCTCCGCGAGTTCCGCAGCCTGCTGGAAGAGCCGGGCACGTTCCTGCTCATCCCCGCCGAGGAGATCACGCACCGCTACAAGACGAAGCCGGTCCACATGAACGGCATCAACCTGCGCGACCCGATCAAGCCCATCGACGGGGCCGACGTGACCGAGACCGTGCGGGCCAACATCCGGCAGGCGGAGGCGGCCGGCAAGAAGACCGGGTGGCCGGGGCTGGTGTTCCTCAACCACCCGAACTTCGGCTGGGGCCAGACCGCCGAGGACATGCTGGCCGTCGAGGAGTTGAAGTTCTTCGAGGTGTTCAACGGGCACCCCGGCGTGCGCAACTACGGCGACGCCACCCACGCCAGCACGGAAAAAGTGTGGGACATCATCCTGGCGCTACGGCTGGGCAAACTGAAGATGCCGGTGGTGTACGGCGTCGGCACCGACGACGCCCACGGCTACCACGCCTTCGGCGCGAACAAGGTGAACCCCGGCCGCGGGTGGTGCATGGTCCGCGCCCCGTACCTCAGCGCCGAGGCCGTCGTTCGGGCCATGCACGCCGGCGACTTCTACTTCAGCAGCGGGGTGGTCCTGAGTGACGTGCGGACGACCAACGGCACCCTGGCGGTGGACATCCAGGCCGAGAAAGGGGTGACGTACACGACCGAGTTCTTCGCCACCCTGAAGGACGCGGACCTCGACTCCAAGCCGACGACGGACAACGACGGCAAAGAACTCGACGTGACCCGGCGGTACTCGGCCGACGTGGGCAAGGTGGTGGCCACGTCCACGGAACTGCAATCGAGCTACAAGCTGACGGGGAAGGAGTTGTACGTCCGCGCGAAGGTGACCTCAAGCAAGCCGCACCCGAACCCGTACCAGAAGGGCGACGTGGAAGTCGCCTGGACGCAGCCGTTCGTCCAATAGGGTGGGTCGCTCTCTCCGAGAGCGACTCTTTGGTTGTCGGACCGACTCTCGGCGAAAGTCGGCCACCCCGAACCGTGCGAAATCACACCTTGCCGAATGGGGTCGTCAGCTCGAAGGTGCCGTCGGGGAGCGGGGTTTTGACGTAGTCGCCGAACAGGTTCGGGCTTTCGGTCACCAAAATGTCGAGCATGGCGTTGGCGAGCTTGCGGATTTCCGGCTCCGCGTGGCGGCTGCCGCGCTGCTCCAGGAAGTGCCGCAGCGCGCGGGCGTTGGCGGTGACGCTGATCTTCGTCTCCGTGGCGTTGGGCAGTACGCTACGTGCGGCCTGGCGGGCGGTCTTGCGGCGAGTGGTGCGGTCGGCGTCGGGCGGCAGCATGGCGGCGGTCGCGGCGGCGGGGTCGGCCAGCTTCGCGTTCAGCTTCTCGGCCAGGGCGATGTACGCCGCGTGAGCGTGCGTCACGGCGTCCAGCCACAGCGCGTGCAACTCCGGGTCGCCGGCGATGATGTCCGGCTCGACGTACTCCGCGACGGACTCATCGACGTACCGCTGGGATAATTGGGAGTATGCCCATCCCGCGCGATGTCGGACCAACTCGTGCGACAAACTGCGGCTCACACCCGTGATGACGAAGTTCCACACCGCGTGCTCGAACACCGACCCGTGGCCGACTTCCTTGATGTGGTGCAGGTACGCCGCGTTCCCGCCCGGCCGCGGCTTGGCGAACGACATGTAGCAGATCCGCCCCGCCGATTCCGTCACCACCTCGGCCGCGACCTCGGAGTCCGACTGCCAACTGACGCCGTGGTCGGCCAGGAAGCGGTCCAGTTCGGTCTGCCGCAACTGCTGCTTGCCGACGAGGTAGACCTGGGGCGAGGTCAGGATGGTGACGCCGGCGTTGACGACGGTAGGCATGGGGCACCCGTGATAGGACGAGCACGACCCATAGCGTCACCCCGCACAACTGGCAAGACCGCCCTGTCTTCTCCATTCGGCTGGGCACTTGCCGTCGAACCGCCCCGGATTCGCCCCCGACTGGGGAGGCGGGGTATACTAACGGGACTGGGCAGGCTGTCGAATCCGCACGGAATGACCGAATGGTGCGGGCATTCATCACCCGACTGATTGTAGCACTGGTGGCCGGGGGCGTCGCTGGCGCGCAACCGAAGCCGGCCGAACCGCCCCGCGCGTCCGCCGTCAAGTTGCCCGACGGCGGCATCGTATTCATCTCCCGGAATCCTGATGACCCGGACCCGACGGTGGACAAGATCGTCCTGTCGCCGGCGGAGTGGAAAGCCCTCCAGGATCAGGTCGATCAGGCGAAGAAGCTGGCCGCGGCGAAGCCGGTCGCCCCGAGCGTGTGCGCCATCCGCGCCCGCATCGAGACCCGCGGCGAGAAGCCGGTGGCGGTGCTGAGCGTCGCCTTCTCGGTGCGAACCACGGCCCCCCGAACCGTCGTCGCCCTCGGCCTCCAGCGGGCCCAGGTGACGGCCGCGCGGGGCGAGGGGAACACCCTGCCGATCCTCAACCCGCCCGGCGAGGACGGGCTGACGGTGGTGTTCGAGGCGGCCGGCGACCACACCCTGACGCTCGATTTGGAAGCGGCCGTCACCCCGCGGGCGAAGGGCGAGTTCGGGTTCGACATCGGGCTGCCCCGCGCCGCCATCACCACCTTGGTGCTGGACCAGCCGCCGGCCACCGCGTCGAAGAAAGTCGTGATCGGCACCCGCACCGAGGGGAAGGCGGCCGACCCGAAGCGGACCCCCGTCGGCGTCGAGGATCTGTCTCAGCCGAAGCCGCTCGGCGCGACGGACGTGCTCGAACTGGCGTGGGAGCCGCCGACGACCGCGCCGCCCGCCGCCCCGACGGCGGCGACCGACGTGGTGGTGCGGGTGGACGACTCGCAGGTCGAGACGACGGCCAAGATCCGCCTCCGCGGGCCGGCGAAGGACTGGCAAATCGCCCTCCCACTGGGGGCGGACGTGACCGCGTCGGTGGAGTCGGGCGGGACCGCGCCGGGGATCGTCCGCCCGACCGATCCGGGCCGCCAGGTGTGGACGATTCGGGGGACGGCCGACGGCACCGCCGACTGGCTGCTGACGGTGACGGCGCGGCTGCCCCGGCCGAAGGCGAACGAGGCCAAGTTCCGCGGGCCGTACCCGATCGGCCCGTACACGGTGCTGGGGGCGGTGAAGCAGTCGGGCACGCTGGCCGTGTTCGCCCCGCCGACCGCCCGCCTGGGGTTCAAGGGGCCGGCCGACTTCCGCCGCCAGGACGTGCCGGCCGAGGACGGTCAGGTGGCCGCCTTCCAGTTCACCTCGCTGCCGCCCCTGCCGCCGACCGGGAAGACGCCGGCGTGGCTCGACCTGGACGCCCGGTACGTCCCCGCCGTGGCGCGGGTGAAGCCGGCCCACGCGCTCGCCCTGCGGCCGGACGGCTGGCACTGGGAGGCGGTGGTGAAGGTGGTGCCGCCGCCCCGAGGGGAAGTGGAACAGGTGCTCATCGAGTTGCCGGACGGGTGGGAGACGCTGACCGCCAAGCCGGAGGACGTGGTGGACGAGGTGCAGACGGTGTCCGACGGCGGGCCGGGGGGGTCCCGCCTGATCCGCCTGCTGTCGCCGCAGAAGGCTCCGTTCGAGCTGATCCTGTCCAGCCGGTTCGCGGTCCCCGTCGCCGGCGGCCAGGCGTCTCTGCCGTTGCCCCGCTTCCCGCAGGCGGACGAGCGGGAGGGGACCGTCTCGGCGACGGTGCCGGAGGAGTTCGAGATCCGCGGCACCGTCGCCGGCGAGCCGATGAAGCCGCCGGCCGGCCGCCGCCCGCCGGTCACCACCGTCGCCGGCCCGTGGGACCGCGACACCGGGCGGGTGGAATTGAACTGGCAGCCGCACCGCCCGGACCTCACTTGCACGGCGCGGGCGGAGGTGACGGTGTTCGACCAGCAGACGGTGGTGACGCAGGTGCTGACGTTCACGACGGCCGGCGACGGCAAGCCCCTCCGGCTGAGCGGGCCGGCGGCGGCGGTCGGCCTGAAGTCGGTCCCGGCGGTGGACCCCGTCGCCCCCGGCGAGTGGGAGTTCACCCCGCCCGCCGCGACCGAATTCACCCTGACGCTCGGCTTCGCGCTGCGGCACCCGACGCGGAACGGCCCGGCCACCGCCGGCGAGTTGCCCGTCGCCCTGTTCGCGCCCGTGCAGGCCACCCGCCACGACACCACGGCGCGGGTGTGGACGGCGACCACCGGGCGACGGCTCGACGCCTTCACCGGGGCCGGGTGGCGGGAACTGCCGCCGGAGCCGGACGCCGACCGCGACAGCCTGCCGACGTTCACCCTCACCGCCGTCGGGGCACCGCCGCTGACCGTGCGGTGGAACGAGGCGACCGACACCGGGCCGGCCGTCGCCGTCAACCGCGGGCTGATCCTGATGACCATCGCCGAGGACGGGACGGCGGCCGTCCGCGGGCGGTTCCTGCTGCGACGGTGGTCGGCCGGCGGGGTCGAACTGGACCTGCCCGCCGACGCGACGGCGGACGTGTACGCCGACGGGAAGCGGCTCGCCCCGCAACCCGGCAGCGCCAACACCGAGGCCGACACGCGAACGGTGAAACTGGTCCTCCCCGAGTTGAAACCCGGCCGGACGACAACCCTGCTCGACGTGCGGTACACGCGGGCCACCGCCCTCACCGCCTCTGGCGCGCGGGTGGTGATCCCCCCGGTCCTCCGGTCGGCCGCCTACCGCACGCCCGTCCGCTGGCACGCCACGGTGCCACCGCGGGTGACGGCCCTGTTCCCCGACGCCGACTGGCTGCCGGACACCCGCTGGGGCTGGCACGGGTTCGGGGTGTCGCCGACGGCGGCGGCGACGGCGGCGGAACTGGAACAGTGGCTGACGGCCGGGGCGGACGTGGAGCCGGGTGAGGCCGACTCGTGGGCGGTGCCCGGCGGCGGGGACACGACGGCCGCCCGGCAGCCGGTCCCGGATCGGGTGACGGTGTACCTCGTCCCCCGCGTCGGCTGGGTGGCCGGCGTGTCGGCGGCGGCGTTCCTCATCGGTTTGCTGCTGTCCCGACTGCGGGCGCGGTGGCTGGGGCCGGCGGTGGCCGTCCTCGGGGTGGCCGTGGCGACTGGGGCGGCGGTGGCCCCGCAGCCGGCGGCGCAGGTCGTCGCCGCCGCGCAACCCGGCGTTGTCCTGCTGCTGACGCTACTCGTCGGCTCGGCCGCGTGGCGGTGGTACGCCCGCCGGCGGGTCGAGCGACTGCCGTCGTTCAGCCGCTCCCGTGGGTCCGTGCCCGCCGCCGCCGTCGTGCCGGCGACCCCCGCCGCCACCGGGCTGACCGGCCGGTCGAGCCGGGGGCCGTCCGCCGAAGTGTCGCTGGAACCCGAAGTCGGATCCGCGCGGTGACACCTCCCATGCCCATCCGCCTGCTGCTCCTGGTGATCGCGCTGGCCGGCCTCGCCTTGGCGGTGCCCGGCGACCCCGCGCGGGTGCCCCGCGCGGCGGCGGTCGGCGGCGCGGCGCTCGTGCCGGGGGCGGTCGCGCTGCCGGACCCGTTCCCGCTCCGCCGGATGTTCCTGCCGACCGAGACCGCCCCCCGCCTCGCCGCCGAACCCGGCGGGTTTCGCCGCCTGTCCCGCGAGGATTTCGAGGGACGGGTGCAGGCGGCCGCGCGCCAGGTGGCGGCCCGCGCGAACCCGCCACGGGTGCAGGAAGCGGCGTACCGCGCGACGTATTCGCCCGGTCAACTGGCGGGCACGGCGGAGTGGAAGGTCATCGTCCCCGCCGGCCGACCGGGGTTCGTCGCCCTCGACCCGCTCGCGCTCGCCGTCGGCGCGGCGACGTGGGGCGACGGCCGACCCGCGACGCTGATTCAGGACGTGCCGGCGGATCGCGGCGCGAGCGGCACGTTCCTCTGGGCGGACGACCCGGCCGGCGGCGCGGTGACAGTGCCGTGGTCGCTGCGGGGGACGGAGTCGGCGGACGAGGACCGGTTTGAGATCGTCGCCCCGGCGGTGCCGGTGTCCGTCTGGGAATTGCGCTTACCCGCCGACCGCACGCCGGTCACGACCACCGCCGGAGTGCTGCTAAGCGGGCCGTTCCCCATTCCGTCGTCGGCGGAGCGGGTGTGGCGGGTGGCCGCCGGGAACGCCAGCCGGTGGGAGCTGCGGGTCCGCCGGCCGGCGCAACCCGGCGACGCCCTGCCCACCCGCGCGGCCCGCGCCGTGCGGCAGGTGGTCGCCCCCGGCTCCGTCGCGTCGGTCGCCGATTTCCAGTTGGAATCGCCCCGCCAACCCCTGCGCCACTGGGCGTTCGAGGTGGACCCGCCGCTCGTCGTCACCGGCGTCACCGGGGACGCGGTGGAACGGTGGGCGGTGGACGGCGGCAAGCTGACGGTGAACCTGCGGGACGCGGTCGTCAAGACGCGGCTGCGGATCGAGACCCTCGCGCCGCTCCCCGGCGGGCCGACGGGGTGGGCGTGCCCGACGGTGAACCTGAGCGGCGGGACGATCGGCGCGGACGCCATCGAAGTGGCGGTGCATCCGGACTTCAAACTGGACGGGTGGACGCCCGGCGACTACCGGCTGACGGGCGCGGGGGTGCCGCCGGATCGCGGGTACCGCCTCGCCTTCGTCGGCGCGCGTCCGAACGGTGAGCGCGAGTACCGCCGTCCGCCGACGGTTCGCGTCCGCCCGGCCGAAGTCGAGCTGGCGACCGAGGAGGCGCTGGCGTGGCACCTCGAACCCGGCAAGAACCGCCTGACCGCGCAGGTGAAGGCGCGGGTGGTGCGGGGGCCGGTGCCGGCGGTCGCCCTCCAACTGGCGGCGGGGTACGCGGTGGAGGCGGTGACGGCGGTGCCCGACGACCCCGGCATGACGTGGGCGAGCGGGCCGGGAAACACCTGGTCCGTCGAGCCGAGCCGCCCGCTCGGGACCGGTCAGTCGGTGGACCTGCGGGTCGAGGTCCGCGGTCCGCCCGCCCCGTTCGCCGGCGACCCGGTGGCGGTCGAACCGCTGGCCACCGCCGTGGCGTGGCCGAAGTTCGACGTCCTCGCCGCCGGCGACCGGCAGGGGACGATCCGCGTGACGGCGGGCGGCGGCCTGCGGGTGAACCTGCCGAAGCCGGTGCCGCTGGCCGACGACGCCGCGGTGAGCTATCGCGGGCGGGAGCCGGAGGGCACCGTCCCCCTCACGGCGGCGCGGCCGACGGTGACGGTGACGGCGGCCGAGTTCCCGGTCGGCGAGCGAACCGCCGTCCGCCTCACCTGCCGGGGCGACGGGCCGCTGCACTCCGTCACCGTCTTCGCGCCGGGGGAGGCCACGGTTCGCGCCGAGGACGGGACCGCGTGCGTCCGCCCGCTCCCCGCCGTCGGGCCGCTCGGCTTCACCCCGCTGCTCACCAGTACCAGCGGGTGGGGGGCGGTGGCGACGGCCGGGCTGCCGGACGCCGTGACCGGGTCGCTGTGGCGGGTGACGTTCGCCGGCGCGGAGCGGGGCGAGTTCGTGCTGTGGGTGGACGACCTGCCGACGACGCGGATCGTCCGGGCGGAGCGGGTGGAACTGCCGGCGGTGTGCGGCGCGGAGGTGGCGTCGGCCGAGGTGCGGGGCGACGCCCCCCGCTGCACGACCGACGACCTCCGCCGCGCGCTCCAATCGTTCCCGCCGGTGGTGATCCTCCGCGACACGCCGGCGGTGCCCCCGCCGTTCGTCCCGCGGCACGTCCGGTACACCGACCTCCACCTGCTCACGTCGGCCGACGCCGACGGGCGGGTGACGGCGGTGCTGACCGGGGCGGTGGCCGGGCGGTTCGGCCGCGCCCTGCCCGTCGCCCTCCCGGACGGTGCGACCGTCGCGTCCGCGGCCGTCGCCGGCAAGCGGGTCACCGCGTTGGCGGTGCGGAACGGGACGGTGCGGTTGCCGCTCCCCGACGCCGCCGACGGCGCGGTGTCTTTCGAGTTGACGTACCACCTGCCGGACGGCGGGAACGCCTTCCTCCGCCGGCTGGAGTCGCCGCCCCCGACCCTGCCCGGCGACCCGACCCCGCACCGGCTGTGGCGGTTCCCCGACGGCGGCCGGGCGTGGCCGGGACTGGCCTCGCAGCCGGACTCGGAATCCCGCGCCGAGGCGGTCGTGTGGGTCGTCCCCGCCCGCCTCGCGGCCGCGGTGAGTTTCTCCCTCGCGGCGGTGCTGTTCGGATTCGCGGTGGCGCTGGTGCGGGCCGCCGGGCGGGGGCTGTGGCCGCTCGCCGCCCTCGGCCTGCTGTTCGGGGCGGCGGTGTGGGCCGCGCCCGGCGGCTGGCCGGAACTGCTGCGGCCCGCGTTCGCGGCGGTGGCGGCGGGGGTCGCGGCGATCGTCCTCGTCCGCCCGGCGCGGGTGAACCCGCCGTCGCAGTCCACTGTTTCCATCCCGGCCCTGGTCCTGCTGCTGGCGGCCACCGGGGTCGCGCAAGCGCCGCCGCCGGCCGTCGTGTACGTCGTCCCCGACGCCGCCGACCCGAACCGCTTCCGCGTCTTCGCCCCGCCCGCCGTCCTCGACCGTCTCGACCGGCTGGCCGCGCCGGCGCTCCCCCCGGCGGTGATCCTGTCCGCCTCCTACGACGCCGTGGCCGGGGAAGACACGGCCACCGTGGACGCCACGTTCGTGGTCCTCGGCACCCGTGGCGGCGATCACCCGCTCGCCCTGCCGCTGTCCGGCGTGCGGCTCGAACGGGCGACGGTGAACGGGAAGGCCGCCTTCCCCGACGCCCCCGACGCCACCCGCTTCGTCGTCACCGTGCCGGGGGTCGGGCGGCACGAGCTGCGGATGAAGTTCGAGGTGCCGACCGTCCGCCGCGGGGCCGACCGCGAGATCCGCTTCGGCGTGCCCGACGTGCCGGCCGGGACGGTGACGCTCCAGGCCGGGGCGAACGGCCGGCAGCCGGAGGTGCTCACCCGTCGCGGCGGGCAGAAGGTGCGGCCGACCGGCTCCGGCCCCCGCGTCGAGGCGGACCACGGGGGAGGGACGACGGTGGCCGTGCGGTGGCGGGACGGCCGGCAGGACGACGGGACGAAACCGGGCGTCAGCGTCCGCGAACTGAGCCTGTGGGACATCGGCGAAACCGAAGCGACGCTGACCGCCGCGTTCGCCTACCGCGTCACCGGCGGGCAGTTGAACCGGCTGACCATTGACGTGCCGGACGACATCGATCCCCTCCGCGTGTCGGTTCGCGCGGGGGACACCCTCACCCCCACCCCGCGGCTCCGCGGGTGGGCCACTGGGGCGGCGGCGAACGGCTGGCGGCCACTCGACATCCGCCTCCAAGACCCGACCGACGGCCGGCTGCTGGTGGTCGTGGAGGGGCACCCACGACGGCCGCTCCCGAACCGCCCCGTCCTCCGCTTCCCCCGCGCGGCCGACGCCGCCGACGCCGACCGCGACAGCTACCACGCGGTGCGGGTGACGGGGGTGACGGTCAACGGCGTCAATGTGTTGGGCGGGGTCGATTTCCCGTCCGACCCGCTCCAGAAGGAGTTCGACCTGCCGGAATTCGCGTGGGACGCCGGCCCCCTGGCGCGGACCGTCCGCCGCACGCCGAACGCGGCCACCGAACTGCGACCCAACCTGTCGCCGGTGGCGACGTTCACCGCCGGGCCGTCCGAGGTGGTGGTGACCGTCGGCCGGCGACTGGGCTACGAGGGGCTGATGCGGGCGGCGAACGCGGACGCCGTGGCGGTCGAATTCACCCCCCCCTCCGGGGCCAAGCCGACCGACGCGCGGGGCACCGCCCTGGCCGGGTGGGGGGTGTCCGGCGGGCTGGTGCAGTCGTGGTTCCGCCAGCCGGTGCCGAACGCGGCGGTGCGGTGGTCGGCGACGGGCAACAAGGAGGTGCTGCCTCCAGACGGGGTGCCGCCGGAAGGGGTCGTCGTGGCCGTACCGTGGCCGCGGTGGCCGCCGACCGCCGGGGCCGAGCCGATCCGCGCCACCGTCCGCGCGGCTCCCGGCTTCGACCTCGCGCCCGTCGCGGTGCGGGGCCTCACCCCGATCCCCGGCGGGGCGGGCGGTGAACTCACTTACTTGATCGAGCCGGGGAACCACCCGCCCGGCCAGTTCCTGGTGACACCGACGCCGCCGACGCCACCGGTCGTTCCGAAGTCGAAACCCGCCGACCCGCCGCCGAAGGTGGACCCGCCGCCGCTCCCGCCGTCGGTCTCGACCGACCCGCCGGTGAATGACCCCGCCCGCGAGTGGCCGCACGGCATCCTCGCGTGGTGCGGCGGGTACGTCGCGGTCCTGTGGCTGGCCCGGCGCGGCGGTCGTCGGTGGCGGCCGGAATCCGCCGCCGGCGTCGGCGTCCTCGCGGCGGTGGCCGTCGGCTGGTCGTCGGCGGTAGGGGTGGTCTTGTTCGCCGTCGCCGGGGTCGGGGTCCTGGTGCGGGCGAAGCGGGTGGCGGGGTGGGCGTGGCGGCGACTGCTGGCGACCCGCTTCACTTGAGCCGCAGGCGGTAGCCGAACTGCGGGCCGCCGAGGTCATTCACCTCCAACACCGCGACGAAATAGACGCCGTCCTTCGGCAGTTTGAAAGTGATGGTGGGGTCGGGGTGGCCGTCGGTGTCGTCGGCGATGGCGAGAACCCGGCGGTCGGCATCATACACGGTCAAGAGGGCGTCGGTCGGGGCACCGAGTTTCGCGGCGATCACTTCGACGATGACGGACTGGTCCGCCTTCCCGATGAACTGGAACACGCCGGTATCCTTCGCCTGCCGGATGGTGCCGGCGACGGTGACGGGCAACGCGACTTGCTGCGCCTGGGCGAACCCGTCGTTCGGCTCCTTCTCCGCGACATCGCCTTTCGAGACTGTCAGTTTGTGCGGCTCGCTCGTTCCGCCCGGCGACACCGCCACCAACTCGACCGACTCGCCGGCGAAGTCCTTCGGCAGTTCCAACTCGAACTCCACTTCCGTATCGCCGAGTTTGCCCGCCGGGTAGTTGTTCGGCACGCCGGCCTTGCGGCCCGTCTTGCCGACGAGTTTGACTTTGCCGGCCGACGCCTTCACCTCGGTGACGGTGTCCAACTTCTGCCCGCGCAGGATGACTTTCCCCTTCGTGCCGGGCGCGACGGCCAGCGGCATCGGGTACTG
>JBBRUO010000046.1:0-18241 GCA_038247725.1 Gemmatales bacterium | reverse complement strand
CTGCGCGCCTTCTTCGACAAGACCAAAGCCCCGTGGGGTGGGGAAGGATGAAAGAAGCACGGAAGAACGAAGACTCACCCCAGAGACACAGGGACACAGAGAAGAAAGAAAAGAGAAGAGTTTTTGACAGGGTACCAGGTCTGCACAGAGATTGAAGAGAAGCGGACTGAACCACAAAGAGCACCAAGCACACGAAGTGAAGGAACCGAGCACAACACACGGTTCTTCTTCGTGTCCTTGGTGTCCTTTGTGGTTCAACATCTTGCCCAACTTCAATCGCTGAACAGCCCTGACAGGGTACTCTCCTCTCTTGTTTTCTCTTCTCTGTGTCTCTGGGGTTAGTCTGTCTTCGGGCCCATTTCTACCAGCAATCGTTGCGGTAGCAACTCGATTTCCAACTCCGTCACGCCGTCCGCCGGCTGGCAGAAGAACTCGCCGTCGGCGTGGACGCACAGCGGCGTTTCGCCGGTGACGCTCACCCGCCGGCAGCGGCCCATGCGGATCTTCGGGTGGTCCTTCGGCAGGTTCCCCGCGATCAGCGCGGGCAGATACCGGGCGAGCTGCCACCGCTTGGCGTCACTCACATGCAGATAGTCGAACAGCCCGTCGTCGAGGGCGGCGTCGGGCGTCACCGGAAACCCGCCCTCGCGGACGCCCACGTTCACCGTCGCGGCCAGCGTCGGGAGTGACAACTCGGTGTCATCGTACCGGATCGTCAGCGGCGGTGCCCGGTAGTGCCAGAGCATCGCCTTCACGAACGCCGAGGCGTAAAGCGGGATGCCGCGCAGGCTGCGAATCTTGCGGGACTCCAGCGCGACCATGCCGTTGAAGCCGATGCCGAGGCAGTTCACGAAGTACAGCGACCGCGCCCCGCGGAACACCCGCCCGACGTCCACCGCCTTCGCCGCGAGGGTGACACCCCGCCCGCGCCGGTCCCACCACGTGGCGATGTTGAGCATGGCGGCATAGTCGTTGGCGGAGCCGATGGGCCAGACGCCGAACCGCACGCGGTCCACACCCGACCGCAGAATCCCGTTGGCCACTTCGTGGACGGTCCCATCCCCGCCGGCGGCGACGACGCGGGCGAAACCTTCGCGGGCGGCGGCTTCGGCCAACTCGACCCCGTGGCCGGGTTCGCGGGTCTCGCGGACGTCGGCGTCCGGCCCGGCCCACGCGCGGGTGGCGGCGATCGCTTTCCGCCCCAGCCCGCGGCCGGCGAACGGGTTGTAGATGACGCAGGTGTCGCCGGTCACGGGTTCACCAGGTGGGGGAATCGACGGGAGTGTCGATCTTACGACCGCGAACCGGACGCCGCCCCCGATCCTCCACTAATCTAACTGGATTCCGCCTTCCCCCCTCTCGTGTGCCCATGACCGGTCTGCTCGTCCTCGACAAACCCGCCGGGATGACCTCCCGCGACGCCCTCAACCGCGCCCAACGGTGGCTCCCGCGCGGCACCAAACTGGGGCACACCGGCACCCTCGACCCGCTCGCCACCGGGGTGCTGGTGGCGTGCGTCGGGGCGGCCACCAAACTCGCCGAGTATGTGCAGGCGATGGGCAAGGGGTACGCCACCCGCATCCGCCTGGGCGCGCAATCCGACACCCAAGACGCCGACGGTGCCGTTACCGTCACTGACGGCGCGGTGCCACCGAGTGAGGAAGCGATTCGCGCCGCCCTGTCGCCGTTCCACGGGGAGATTCAACAACAGCCACCGGCGTACTCGGCGCTGAAGGTCGGCGGGGTGCGGGCGCACGAACTGGCCCGCGCCGGGCGGGAGGTGGAACTCGCCGCGCGGCCGGTGCGGATCGACGCGGTGCGGCTGATCCGGTACGAGTGGCCGTTCCTCGACCTGGAAATCGACTGCGGGAAGGGCACTTACATCCGGAGCATCGCCCGCGACATCGGCGACGCGCTCGGCGTCGGCGGGTTGGTGCAGGAACTTCGCCGCACCCGCGTCGGCGAGTTCCGCGCCGAAGACGGGGTGACGCTGGACGCGACCCCGGAGGACGTGACGGCGAAACTGCTGCCGCTGTCGCGGGCGGTGGCCGGGTTGCCGAAGGTGGCGCTGAGTGCCGACGACCTCCGCCGGCTGTGGCACGGCCAGCGGGTGGCGGCGGAGCGCGGCTTCCCCGCCGGCGTCCCGGCCGCGGTGCTGGACGCGGCCGGCAACCTGCGGGCCGTCGTCACCCGCGACGGCGAGGCGTGGCGGGTAGTCGTGGGGTTCGCGGGGTAGGGCGTGGCGGGAAAGAAACCGACCGATCGGTCGAGTGGGAGTGCGGCGGCCGTTCACATCGCCCGACCCGCGACCTTTACGGCAACCTTCGTCGCCAGTAGCCGGAACGCCGAGCGGAGTGCATCAGCGCTAAAACGAGAATGCGGTTCGGTTCTTCGATGAACACGACCCAGTAGGGGAACTTGCGGACGCGGGAAATTCGCGTCCCGTCCAGGTGAGGCGAACAGACTGTTGGGGTGGTCGATGCGAGGGTGACCGCCACGTCGAACGCGGTGATGAAACGGGCGCCAAGGGCCGCGCTCACGCGCTCGTACCGCCGACGCGCGGCGCGGATTTCCGACATCGCGCGCGGGTCGTACTCAACGGGCAGAGCCATCGCCGTCGTCCATGTAGAAGGCGCGGGCCTCGGCGGCGGGCACCGCTGCTACCCGCCCGGAGCGGATGTCGTCGAGCCGCCGGCGAATCTCGTTCGCCCACTCGGATTCCGCCTCGCTGTCGGGTGCGTTCAGCGAATCCAACAGGTGATCCGCTAACCGCTCCCGGTCGGATTCCGACAGCCGTAGCGCGGCCGACATGACGGTTTCCAGTTCGGTTGACATGATTGCGACCTCCCTTGTCGGATGCCCCCGTCGTATTTTACCCCCCACACCGTCACTTCGCCAGATCGACGCACACCAGTTCCTTGTCGTTGCGAACGTACATCTTCTTCCCGGCGAACGCGGGCGGGGTCCACACCGTCAGCCGGCCGGCCAGCTTGTTCGTCGGCTCCAGGATCTTCGCCCGGTCGATCTCCTCGTACCCCTTCGGGCTCAGCTTGGCGATGATCAGTTCGCCCTGCTCGTTGAACAGGAAGAAGCGGTCGGCGTGCTCGGTCAGGAACAGGTTGCCCCACCGCGTCGGCTTGCCTTCCTCGGTGGCCGTGCCGACGGTCGGCTTGCGGGTCTCCCACACCCGCTCGCCGGTGTCCAGCTTCAGGCACCGCAGTTCGCCGTAGCTGCCCACGCCGTAGATGTGCCCGTCCTGGATGGCCGGCGTCGGGATGATGCTGTGCAACTTGTCGCTGCCCTCCGGCCGCTCGCTGCGGCCCTTGCCCCGCCACAGGATCTCCGGCGCGGTGCCGCCGATCTTGAGCATCATCGGGCCTTCGTAGAAGGCGGTGACGAACAGGGTGTCGCCGGCCTGGCGGGGCATCGGCGCGGTGAGCGCGTAATTCACCTTGAACTCCTGCTTCCACAACCGCTTGCCCGTCTCCGGGTCCAGGCCGAGGACCGCCGCCCCGTGCCAGATCACCAGCGTCCGCACCTTACCGAAGGTGTAGATCACCGGCGGCGAGTACCCGGAGTCGGTCTCGTCGAGCGTCTCGGCGGCCCACAGTTCCTTGCCAGTCTTCTTGTCGAACGCCACCACCACCTTGCCGCCCTTCCCGCCGACCACGCACAGCAGCTTGTCGCCGTCGATCAGCGGGGCGGAGGCGAACCCCCAGATGGGGGTTCGGGCGTTGTAGTCCTTGATGTAGTTCGTCGCCCACACCGTCTTGCCGGTGGCCGCATTCAGGCAGTTGAGGTTGCCCATCGCGCCGAGGGCGTAGACGCGGTCGCCGTCCACCGTGGGGGTGGCCCGCGGCCCGCTGGCGTAGCCGATCCGCGTGTACTTCACCGGGTATTCGTGCTTCCAAAGCTCTTTCCCGGTGGCGGCGTCGAAGGCGAACACCCGCTCGGCCTCGGCCGGCTCCGTCACCCGGTCGGTGACGAACACCCGCCCATCCGCCACCGCCGGTCCCGCGTACCCGCCGCTGACCGGCATCGTCCACACCTTCTTCGGCCCGCCGGCGGGGAACTTCTCGATGATGCCGGTCTCCCGCCACACCCCGTCCCGCTTCGGCCCCAGGTACTGCGGCCAGTCGTCGGCGACGGCGGGGCAGGCGAACGCGACCAGCATCAACAGCGCGAACCGGGACATGGCAAACCTCGTGGAAAAGAGTCGTGGGAATTGTAGGCCGGCGACGCCTCCGGTGCCGCCCGAAGCCGGCGACTGGTTGGCGACGGCGGGCGCGGCAGGTAAGGTGGAGAGCATTCGCCACCGATCATCCCCGAAGCCCGATCGGAAAAGCCATGAACCGACTCCTCGCGATTTTGGCCGCGCTGACCAGCTTGACGGCCCCGGCGCAGGCCGACCCGCCGGCGGAGTTGAAGGCTTTCCAGGGCCAGTGGGTGGTGTCGGCCGCCACCCTCGGCGGGCGGGACCACAAGGACGACTTCGCCGCGCTGAAGTTGACGATCACCGGCGACCAGTACGAGGCGACGGTGAACGTCCTCAAGGACACCGGCACCATCACCGTGGACGTGAAAAAGTCGCCGAAGTGGCTGACGCTGGCGAGTGCCGAGAAGGCGGGGCCGTTCAAGGGCCGCACCATGCCGGGAATCTACGAGTTCAAGGACGGCAAACTGACGGTGTGCCTGAACTCGGAGAAGGCCGACCGGCCGGAGAAGTTCGACGCCCCGGAGGCGTCGCCGCTCATGCTGATCGAGTTCGAGCGGGCGAAGAAGTGAACCCGAACCTCGGCGGCGAACCGGCGTGTCCACGAAGGGGATGGTGAGTGCCACCAACGTCAACGAGGGCGACCCATGCGCGACCCGGCCCGTATTCCACGAATGCTCGAAACCATCCGCAAAGTGTGGGAGACGCACCCCGACTTGCGGCTTGGTCAACTCCTCGTCAATGCGATGCGGCCGAGTCGCCCGTGCCCACAAGTGTTCTACTTCGAGGATGACGAACTTGAGCCGCGAATTGCCGCGTACCCAAGTCCTGATCTGCCTGTCCACGACGCCGACGAAGTTGTTCTCCGGCTTTCCCGAGCCGAGGCGGTGGTGCTGATGTGCTTCCTGATGCGATTCCGGGATCGGGATCTCCTCGCCATCAAACACCCTGCGGAGGAGCAATTGCTCCACGACTTGGCGGCGCTCGTCCAGCAATACGTCCAGGACGAGTTGGGCGAGCCGGGTTGGACCGAACTCCTCGAAGCATCGCGGCAATCGGTTCTCACGGACGAGACCGGATTGCGGGTGAACTGACCTCCACATTGATTCCGGGTTTCGGGACAATCACCACAACACCCCGAGACGCACCCACATGGCCCGTGAGAAGATCATCGACAGTGGACGCACCGACGACGGTGACGGCAAGCGGCGGGACGCCGCGCTGCGGCCGAAGTTGTTGGCCGAGGTGATCGGCCAGCGGAAGGTGGCCGACCGGCTGAAGATCGCCGTGAACGCCGCCAAGAAGCTGAAGGAGCCGCTCGGTCACATCCTGTTCGACGGCCCGCCGGGGCTGGGCAAAACCACCTTCGCCACCGTCCTGCCGAACGAACTCGGCACGACCGTGCAAATGACCTCCGGCCCGGCGCTGGCGAAACCAGCCGACATGTTGCCGTTCCTCACCAACCTGGAGGAAGGGAGCATCTTGTTCATCGACGAGATCCACCGGATGCCCCGCGTCGTCGAGGAGTTCATCTACCCGGCGATGGAGGACTTCCGCATTGACATCGTGCTAGGCGAAGGCGTGAGCGCCCGCACCATCAGCATGAACCTGAAGCGGTTCACCCTCATCGGCGCGACCACCCGCAGCGGGATGTTGTCGTCGCCCATGCGCGACCGCTTCAAAATGCAGGAGCATCTGGAATTTTACAGCATCGACGAGCTGTCGCAGATCGTCAGCGTGAACGCGAAGAAGCTGGCCCTGCCGCTGGCCCCCGACGCGGCGCTGGAACTGGCCCGCCGCAGCCGGGGGACGCCGCGCATCGCGAACGCCCGCCTGCACTGGGTCCGCAGCTACCACGCCGGCCACCCGGACCTCGCCGACGGCCCGGTCTCGGTGGACATCGCCCGCCAAGCGCTAGACATGCAGGAAATCGACCTGGACGGCCTCGACAAACAGGACCGCCGCTACCTGGAAGTGCTCATCGACGTGTTCGGCGGCGGCCCGACCGGAGTGGAGGCCATCGCCGCGACGATGAACATTGCCGCCGACACACTGAGTGACGAGGTGGAACCGTACCTGCTGCGGGAGCAGTACATCGTCCGCAGCCCGCGCGGCCGGATGGCGACGCAAAAGGCGTTCACGGCGGTGGGCAAGTCGGCCCCCAAGCCGGTCAAGCCGAAGGACGCGCCGCCGAGCCTGTTCGATTGAGGTGGAGTTCGTTCCGGAGGGGTTTGCCATGCGGCGCGGCGAGTGCAAGACGCCCGGCGGGAAACTGGTCGCCGTGACGCTGGACGTGGAGAACGCCCGGCTCGCGGCGGTGCGCGTCAGCGGCGACTTCTTCATTCACCCGGAACCGGCCGCGACCGCCACGCTCGACGCCATCGCCGTCGGGTTGAACGGCACCCCGGCCGACGCGGACGTGCCGGCGCTGGCCGCGCGGGTGCGGGCGGCGGTGCCGTTCGGCGTGGAGTTGGTCGGCACCAGCGCGGACGCCGTGGCCGTAGCCGTCGTCCGCGCCGTCAGCGGCAACCCGGACCTGCACGACGTGCCGCGCCTCGACCGCATCGGCGCGTTCACCCCGGCCGAGATCGACCGCCTCACCGCCGAGTGGCGAACCTTTCCCTGGCGACTTCTCCCCGAAATCCCACTGCCGCCGGCACTGAACGTCGCCCTCGACGAGGTGCTGACGGAACGGGTCGCCGCCGCGAAATCGCCGCCGACGCTGCGGTTCTGGCGGTGGGACGCGCCGGCCGTCATCATCGGCCGCTGCCAGAGCGTGACGAACGAGGTGGACCGGGCGGCGGCGGCCGCGAGGGGCGTCACGGTCGTGCGGCGGATGACCGGCGGCGGGGCCATGTTCTTGCAACCGCACGGGGCGATCACTTATTCCCTGTATCTGCCGGAGCGGGTGTTGGACGGGCTCAACATCCGCCAGAGTTACGAGGTGTGCGAGGCGTGGGTGATCCGCGGGCTGCGCGACCTCGGCGTAGACGCGCATCACGTCCCCATTAACGACATCGCGTGCGGCGAAGGTAAGATCGGCGGCGCGGCACAAGCCCGGCGCAAAGGGGTGGTGTTACATCACACCACGATGGCGTATGACATGGACCCCGGCGACATGGTGTCGGTGTTGCGGATCGGCCGCGAGAAGTTGAAGGACAAGGCCGTCAGCAGCGCGGCCAAGCGGGTGTCCCCGCTGGTCCGGCAGACGGGCCGGTCGCGGGCGGAGATCGTCGCCCACCTGTTCGACGCCTTCCGCGCCCGCTACGGTGGCACGGTGTCGGCCCTGGACGCCGAAGAGCTGGCCGCCGCCGCCGAACTGGTGGCGACCAAGTACGCCCACCCCGCCTGGACCGAGGAATTCGAGTGACGGAACGCCTCTGGAACGTCCCCAACGTCCTCTCGCTCAGCCGCGTGCCGCTGACGGCCGTGCTGTGCGTGTGCATCGAATACCGCTGGTGGCTGCCGGCGCTGGTCGTGTTCGGCGTCGCCGCCCTGACCGACTGGCTGGACGGCTGGTGGGCGCGGAAGTTTCATCAGATGTCCGCCGTCGGCCGCGCGCTGGACCCGCTGACCGACAAGGTGCTGATCGGCTCGGCGTTCGTCTTCCTCATCCCTGTCGTGGAAGTCGGCATCGCCCCGTGGATGGTGGCCGTGATGATCTCCCGCGAACTGCTCATCACCGGCATCCGCGGCATGGTCGAGAGCACGGGCCAGAAGTTCGGGGCCGACTGGTTCGGCAAGTTGAAGACGGTGTTGCAATGCGTGGTGCTGGTGGCGGTGCTGCTGCTATTAACGTGCCGCCAAGAAGGCTGGCTCCCCGCCGCGGACCTCTTACTGTTGAGATCGTATCAAGTGCTGTTATGGGCGATGTTGATCGCCACGGTCGGTAGCGGGTTGCAATACCTGCTGAAGGCGTACCGGGCGTTGAAGTGATGGCGTCCCGCCGGCCCCCCTCGGTCAGGGGTGGGTCGTTGTGTTTTCCCTTGTTTTCAAGACCTCACCCCCCGACCCCCTCTCCGGGACGGAGAGGGGGTGTTCGACCCGCCAAGGTGGTCGGCGTTCCGCTGGACTGTTTTGAACCCACCAGGAAAATCAAGCTCGGAACACGGTTCCACGGTAACGTTTCCCTGTTGAACACCCCCTCTCCGGGACGGAGAGGGGGCCGGGGGGTGAGGTCTTATAAAGCCTTCACCGCACCCAAGACCGGCCCCTGACAGCCCCTAACCCCTCTCCCTCCAGGAACCCGCCGCCATGCGTTCCCTCTCCCTCCTGCTACTGGTCCCGGCCGTCGCGGTCGCGCAGGCCCCGACGGGCGAACTGACCAAGCACACGTTCGCCACCAGCAAGGTTTTCCCCGGCACCACCCGCACCGTCACCCTGTACGTCCCCGCGCAATACGACGGCAAGACGCCGGCGTGCCTGTGGGTGAACCAGGACGGCGTGCAGTTCAAGGCCCCGGACGTGTTCGACCCACTCATCGCGTCGAAGGAGATGCCCGTGACCATCGGCGTCTTCGTCTCGCCCGGCGTGGTGCCCGCCGCGAACAACGACGCCCTGCCCCGCTTCAACCGCAGCCTCGAATACGACGGCCTGGGCGACGCCTACGCCCGCTTCCTGATCGAGGAGCTACTACCGTTCGTCGAGACGTTGAAGACCAAGGACGGCCGCGAGATCAAGCTGAGCAAGAACCCGGACGACCGCGCGATTTCCGGCAGCAGCAGCGGGGCCATCGCCGCGTTCACCGCCGCGTGGGAGCGGCCGGATGCGTTTCGCCGGGTGTTCAGCAACGTCGGCACGTTCGTCGGGCTGCGGGGCGGGAACGTGTACCCGACGCTGATTCGGAAGGTGGAGCCGAAGCCGCTGCGGGTGTTCTTGGCCGACGGCGAGGCGGACAACAACATCTACGGCGGCGACTGGTGGATGGCCAACCAGGAGATGGAGCGGGCGCTCACGTTCGCCGGGTACGAGGTGGCACACGACTGGGCGAAGGCCGGGCCGAACGGGTACGGCGGACACAACCAGCAGCACGCCACGAAAATCTTCCCGGACGCGGTGAAATGGCTGTGGAAGAACCACGGCCAGGAACCCATTCAAGCCGGCAAGGGGTCGCCGCAGATGCAAGCGGTGGTGCTGCCGGGCGAAGGCTGGAAGTTGGTCGGCGAGGGGTACAAGTTCACCGAAGGGCCAATCGCCAACGCCAAGGGCGAGGTGTTCTTCACCGACGTGCCGAACGCGAAGACGTACAAGGTCGGGCCGGGCGGCAAGCCGGCGGAAGTGAACGCCGACAACGGCAAGGCGTCCGGGTTCGCGTTCGGGCCGGACGGGGCGATGTATGGCGTCGGCGGCGGACTCGGCGCGCTGGTGAAGTACGCCGACGACGGCACGCGGTCGGTGGTCGCCGAAGGCGTCAAGGGCAACGACGTGGTGGCGCTGAACGACGGCAGCTTCTATATCACCGCGCCGGGCACGCCGGACACCATCTTCCATGTGAGCAAGGACGGCAAGAAGACGGTCGTGGACACCGGTATCCAGTTCTCCAACGGCATCACCGTGTCGCCGGACCAGACCCTCTTGTATGTCGCCGAGAGCCGCACGCACTGGGTGTGGAGCTACCAGATTCAGCCGGACGGCACGCTGAAGCACAAGCAGCGGTACTTCCACCTGCACGCCCCGGACACCGCCGACAACGCTTGGCCGGACGGCCTGAAGTGCGACACCGACGGCCGGCTGTACGTCGCCACCAACTCCGGCATCCAGTTCTGCGACCAGGCCGGGCGGGTGAACGGCATCATCTTTACGCCGAACGGCAAGGCCGCGAACCTGTGCTTCGGCGGGCCGAAGTTCGACACCATTTACGTGACGGCCTTCGACAAGGTGTATCGCCGCCAGGTGAAGACGACGGGCGCGAGCACCTTCGCCAAGCCGACGACGCCGACTAAACCGCGCCTGTGAGGTGGGCGGCACGGCTCGTGAGCTTGCCGCGAAGAGGGTGGTTGGCCTCTTCGCGGCGAGTTCACCCACCTCACACCAGCCGTTCGCGGCGGCGGACCCACCACTCGACGGCGAACAGCAGCACCAGCAGCCCGAACAGCGCCGCGTGGTTCCACACGCCCAGCGGCGACACGGGTTGGTTCAGCGGCAGCCGCGTCACCTCCGGCAAATCGCCGATCAGCTTGTCGGCGTCCGCCAGGGTGTAGAACTGGCCCCGCGACTCGTTCGCCGCCCGCTCCAACTCCGGCCGGTTCATCTCGGGGCGGTCCCGCTCGCCGGGCGGCGGCAGCACGCGGGCCTCGGCGCGGGGGCGGGTGCCGCCCGGCAACTCCACCCCTTCCGCCACCTGGAACAGGTACTCCCCTTCCGGCGTCCGCGTGACCAGCGCCTGGTATTCGCCGCGGGTGTCAGCGATCTTCGTCAGGTCCAGCACCGTCGTCTCGGTCTCGCCCAGGATGCCGCCGCCGGGCAGCCGCAGCGGCTGCCGCTGCATCCGCAGGCGGACGGTCGCGCCGTCGGGCGGGGCCGGGGCGTCGTCGGGGTAGCGGAGGGTGACGCGGATCGGCTCGCCCTTACGGTACGCCGTCTGGCGGTCGGTCTTCAGCTCCACGGTCGTGACGCGGGTGCGGGAGAGGGCCCGCACGGTCTGCGTCCAGAACCGGTTGAACCGCTCCTCGTCGAGGCGGAACCGCCACCGCCACGTCTCGTCGAAGCCGAAGAAGAGGACGCGCCCGCGGCCGTAGAACTGCTGCACGGCGAGCGGGTGGAGCGCGCCGGGGTCGCCGTCGGCCGGCCGCTCCGGGTGGGTGGCGAGAACCTCGGCGGTCGGCTTCCGCTTGTACCCGGAGGCCGCCCAGAAGAACGGCTGGAGCGCGTCCAGCCGCTTGCCGCCGTCGCCCTCGCCGTCGAAGCGGAATAGCGGGTGCGAGCGGCCGAGTGGGGTCAGCTTCAGGTGATACCCGTCGGTCAGGGGGGCGGTCTCCGGGGTCGGCGCGGGCGGCCCGCCGCGGGCGGCGGCGTCGGTCGGGGCGACCGGCAGCAGGCCGGCCAGGGGGGTGTCGAACAGCTTGTGCGGGATGTGGTGTTCGCCGGCGATCACCAGCAGCCCGCCCCCCTTCACCTTCACGAACTCGACCAGGTCGGCGAAGAACGTGTTCGCCCGCTCCAGCTTCGCCGGGTCGATGTCGCCCAGGACGACGGCGTCGTACTCGAACAGTTGGGCCTTGGTCGGGAACGCTTCCAGCACCGACTTGTCCAGCTTCTGGAAGAACGGGGAGGCGTCCTGGAGGATCACGCCGAGTTCGACCGGGGTGCCCTTGGCGGCGTCCACCTCCCGCTCCAGTTGAGCCTTCACGAACCGGTACTCGTACCGCGCGTACCCCTCCACGTACAGCACCCGCAGCTTCCGCGAGTCGGTGACGAGGACCACCTTCTCCAGCCGGTTGTTGCCGGTCTCCACCTCACCGGGCAGCGGCGGCACGTCGATGACGAACGACTTCTCGCCGGCGTCGGTCGGGGTGACGGGCAGCGTCACCGGCACCGGCTTGCCGCCGGCGTCCGGCGTCACCGTCACCCGCGCCCGCTCGACGAGCGTCTCCCCTTGCCGCTCAGACAGGATCACCGGCACGGCGGTCGGCGGGTTCGGGCCGCGGGCCGTCAGCCGCGCCTCGAACACGAGCCGGTCGCCCTTGTACACCACGTCGTCGGCGCGGAGGTCGGACAGTTCCAGGTCCGGGTTCTCGCGGCTCTCGCCGAACCCGACCAGATACAGCGGCACCCCCTGGCGGGCGGCCGCGCGGCCGGCGGCGGTCAACTCCTCCCCGACCGTCGTCTGCCCGTCGGTGAAAGCGATGACGGCTGCCAGCGACCCGCCGCGGAACCCCTTCAGCACCGCCTGCACGCCGTCCCCCAACCGGCTCGTCGGGCCGTCGGCGACGAGGGCGTTGACGGCCGCCGCGCCGTCGGGCACCTCCGTCGTCTCCGCGACGGTGCCCGCCAGTTTCGCCTGGTCCGCGAGGGAAAACACGTGAACCTTCACCTGCTTCTCGCGGATCAGCTTGTCCAGCCAGCCGGTGCCGGGGCGGGTGAGCAGCACCTTCGCCAGGGCCAGCCGGTCGGCCGCCCCGCCGCCGACCGCCGCCAGTTCCTCGGCCTTCGCCCGCACCGCCGGGTCGCGGAGGTCGTCCACGGTGGACATGCTGGCGGACGTGTCGAGGACAACGGCCACGTCGGGCCACCCCTCGCGGTCGAACGCCAGCTTCAACTGCGGCAGCATGACGAAGCCGAGCAGCAGCACGGCGGCGAGGCGGAGGCCGGCGGGCACCAGCAGCCGCCCGATCTTGCCGGCGGCGCGGCGCTCGAGCCAATACAGGCCGACGACCACGACCGCCACCGCCGCGACCAGGGCCACCAGGATTCGCGCGTCGGTGCGGGGCTTGGCCGCGTACACGGCGGCCGATTCGACCCGCCAGCGGGTGCCCTCACCGGGGCCGGCGGACGGCACGCCCAGGGCCGATTCGACGGCCGCCCGGCCGGCATCGGGCAAGAAGCCGAGGGGCCGGCCGGTCGCCTCCGCGTGCGCGACCGCCGCCAGCAGCAGTGCCGCGATCAGCAGCGGCACCATCCCGACGCCCGTCCACACCCACCGCACCCACGGGCGGCCGGTGGCGACGGTTTGATCCGCCACGCTCAGCCCGCCCGACGCCCGCGACGGCCCGACCCGCCACGCCAGCCACAGCTCGAGCGCGAGGAACAGCAGGGCGGCGGTGAGCAGCCAGCGGGCGACCGTCGGGCCGCGCGGCTTGGGCGCGGACAAGACCGTCTCACCGTCGGCGGACGCGAACTTCAACTCCCCCAACTCGTTCACCACTTGCACGGTCGGGCCGAGCGCCCGCAGGGTGTCGGCGGACACCCGCGCCAGGTCGGACTCACCGCCGCCGGCCGCCGACTCCGGTACGTTCACCGCGAACAGGCCGTCCTTGCGGTCGCCGAACCGCACCTTGTACAGCCCGGAAATGGCCGTGTCCGCGTACCGCAACAGGGCGATGTCGTCGCCGGCCACCAGCGGCACCGTGTCGGTCCGGCCGTCCGGGGTGAACACCAGCGCCGATTGGCCGACGGACACCGGCGGGTACCCGTCTTCGATGGCCTCGCCGACGCGGAGGGTGTGCCGATCCGGGCTGGTGCAGAGGTAGCGGGCGAGTTCCTGGACGAACGGCAGGAAGCTCCGCGAACTCGGCCACTCGCCCCACTCCTTCGTCAGCGCGGTGGTGACGACGGCGACCCGCCCGCGGTGCCGCGCCCACTCGACGACGGCCGGGGCCGGTTTCTCCGCCGCCTGATCCGGCCGCGACTTCGCCGGGTTGGCGGGGACGAAACTGAGGACGCGACGGGCGCGGCCGTCGGCCGGCGCGTCCATCACGACGTACTTCTGGAACGGCACGTCGGTGAGGGCGGCGCGGGCGTTGCCGACGCGGAACGCCGCCAGCGGGTCCCGCTCGAACGCCTTGTCCTCGGCGAACAGGCGGTAGTCCGCCTCCCCCGCCCCGCGCGACTCCTTCACCCCGAGCAGCTTGCCCGGCAGCAGCCCGTTGCCGTCGTCGAACAGCACGCGGTTGTAGGTGTCCCGGTTCGCCGCCGCGTTCGGCCCCAGCACGATGATGACCCCGCCGCCCCGCTTCAGCAGCAGTTCCAGCCGTGCCACTTGGCTCGGCGTGATCGTCGCCGGGTCGCACAGCACCGCGCAATCGACAGCGGACAAGTCGCTGAGGGTCGGCTCGGCGAACTCCGTCGGCCCCACCGCCGTCGCCCGGAACGGGTTGCCCGCCACGCGGGGGCCGGGCGGGTCGAGGGCCGTCAGCGCGTCCTCGCCGTTGCGGTCGGCCGGCGTCGGCCCGGTCCGCCCGTTCACCACCAGCACCGGGATCGCGTTCCGCACCGTCACCGCCAGCGTGCGGGTGTCGTCGGCCGGCAGGTCGTCCCCGCCCGTCAGCCGCACCTGCAACAGGTGGAGCCCGGCGTCGCGGAACTTCAGCGCGTCTTCCAGCGGGAAGGTGACGGTCGTCGCCTTGCTCGCGTCGATGACGTCGAGGGTGACATCCTTCACCGCTGCCAGGGTGGTGTCGGTGCCGGCGGCCGACGGGCGGGCGATCAGCAGTTCCACCCGCACCCCCCGCCGTGCCGCGGAGGAGTGGTTGCGAACGGTCGCCACCACCGCGTTCGGCGCGTCAATCATCGCCAGCGGGTCGGCCAGGGCGACGGCCGCCACGCTCAGGTTCGGCAGGTCCGTTCCGGCCACGTCGATGACGGCCACGTCGGCGCGGGGGAGGATGCGTTTCCACACGTCCGGCGGGGCGGCGGGCGGCGCGGCGAGGACCGGTGACCACCCCGACCGCTGGCAGTCCGAGATCAGCGTCACCTGCCGGCGGGGGTAGTTGCGCGGGCTCCGGGCGAGGGTGTCGGCCACCGCCGTCAGCGCCGACGGGTAATCGCACGGGCCGTGCGTCGGCTTCAGCGCGGCGATCTCCGCCAGCACTTTGTCCCGGTCCACCGACGGGCCGGGGACGACCGGCACGGTGCCGGACCCGAGGACGATCAGGCTGAACCCGTCGCCCGCGCCGGCCGTGCGGACCAGATCCTCCGCCGCCCGCACCCCCCGCGCGAAGCGGGTCTCCCCGTCCGCGTTCGCCGTCATGCTGAGCGACGCGTCCACGACGACCACGTGATGCGTCCGCGGCAAATTCGACACCACTTCCAGCGGGCCGGGGGAAATCCACTGCCACACGCGTTCGGCCCACGGCATGGTGGCGCACATGGCGGCCAGCGGCAGCAGCAACGCGATCACCCGCGCGGCCAGCAGCAGCCAACGATCGACGCGGCGGCGGTGCCGCTTCTGCGCCGCCAGCAGGAAGCGGATGGCGGCCCACGGCACCACCCGGTGCCGCTGCCGGCTGAGCAGGTGGATCAGCACCGGCACGGCGGCGGCGGTGGCGGCGGCCCCGAGCGCGAGGGCGGGCAGGACGAAGGTGGCGAAGGCTGGCAGCATAGGGATAGCGTACCCGCCATCCGGCGGACGGGCTACGGGCCGGTTCGAGTGTGGGGCAGTCAGACGGACAAAGACGACGAACTCGGCTCGCGCGGGTTCCGGCCACCAGCGCCCGCGCTCGCGGCGGTCACTTCACCTCGAACGGCACCGCGACGGTTTTCGTCTCGATGGTCTGGGTCGGCGGGTGCAGCACGTCCACCTCGAACGCCTGCCCGACGCGGTTGCCGCACACGTCCTCGATCCGCGTGTCCACGACCAGCTTGTACTTCCCCGTGGCCCACGGCGTCTTCGTGTCGCCGAATGTGACGCCCGTCTGATCCGCGTTCACGGTCGTTTTCAGCTCGCCCACCTTCACCCCCGTGGAATCGACGACCCAGATCATCCGCTCGGCGAGGGCGCGGTCCAGCGGCTTCTCAAAGGCGACTTTCACCAGCCCCAACGTGGCCGTATCGATCTTCCACTTGGCCGGGTCAACCGGTTTGTCGTCCGGCGGGCCGACGGTGATAACCTTCTTGACGCCGGCGGCGAGCGGGAACCCGGCTTCGTCTTGCAAATCCTTGTCGATGACGAACGTGAACGTTTTCCCCACTTCCAGGATCGGGCCGTCTTCCTCGCGCGGCTTCAGCCCCCGTTTCACGCGGCCCGGATCGAACAACAGCGTCAGTCGGGTGCCGTCCGGGTTCCACAATTGCTCGTCGATTTCCAGGAACGGCGCGAACACCGGCTTGCCGTCGGCCTTCAACAGCCGGATGTGCTTGTAGATGTCGCCCTTCGCCATCGGTGCGGAGAACTGGATATACATGCGGAGCGTGTTCTCCGGCAACTTGTCGGCCGACGGGTAGACGTGCAGGATCGTCGTGGGCTTGCCCTGAACCGGTTTGGGAATGGAGAACGTGTTGGTATACACACCCGCACCCTTCACCCCGAACGCGGCCTCGCGGTCGAAGAAGACGCGGTACGTCATACCCGGTGCCGGCGGGAACCGGGGGGTGAAGAAGATGGCGTAGAGGGGCAAGGGTAGAGGCGAAGGCACAAAAGGCGTCAAGCCCGGCCCCTTTCCGTTTGGATAACTGTCATACGTCCCGGCGACGGCAGACGAGGCAAGGATTTTGGCCAGATCCGGTTCGCCAGCATCGACATGTACCCGGAACACGCTCGCCTGGACGTGGTTCGGCCAAGTGTCAAAGCCGGCCAGCCTCTTGCTATCGGCCTCCGAGAAGTTGCTAACCTGGAACCGTCCAGAGCCTTGGCTGACCATGAGTCGCGCTGCCGCGAGCGGGTATTTAAAGGTGCGATATGCTGCTCGGAATGACGAGCCGCTGGTCAGCAACCGCAGCCCGTTCAGGTTGTCGGTCAACCGTGCCTCGGCGTCGTGGTCGGTGTGGCCAATGACACCCACCGGCCCAGCATACCCGCTGTCGAGGATCGCCTTCAGCCAGAGTTTATCCTGATCGCCCTCGCCGATGATGAGAATCTTGTTGCCCTTCTTCTCGCCGTCGGTCTGCATCCCGTTAATGTTAATGCAATACAGGTGCGGCATCATCACCTTCAACGCTTCCGGCAGCGACTTCATGTGGTCGTGGCCGTGGTGCAGGTTGTACACGATGCCGACGTTCGGTTCGCCGCACGCCTTCGCCACGGCGGCCATGTTCGCCGGCTCGCCGGCCCACCCGCCGTGGTTGTAGATGCCGACCTTACACCCCTGCTTCGCGGCGAGTTGCGCCAGCTTCTTCACCACTTCAGCCGAAGTCTTCACCTTCTTCGCTTGCGACAGTTTCGCGTCCGGCTGCGGCAACATCACCCACAGTTCGGTTTTGATGTCGTACTTCTTCAACACCGCCAGGATAGTCTCACCGTCCTTACCGATGCCGGCCGGGAACCACACGCCTTGCAGCGTGATGCCGGCTTTCTTCAGCAATTGCACTTCGTCGTCGAACGTCGGCAGGTGTTCGGCCCGCCAGTCGTAGACGTACTTGGTGAAGCCGAGCCGCGACAGCATTTCGACCCGCGCCGCCGGGCCGCGCTTCTTACCGTCGAACGGCACGATGCACCACGCCAGCAGGTTCTTCGGCGCGAAGACATCCGTCTTCGTCTTCATTGGCTTTGGCTCCGCCTTCGGTTCGTCTTTCGCCTTCACCGGCGGCAGGTACAGCGTCGGCAACCCGGCCTTCGTCGCGGCGTCATTCAACTTCTTCAACTCGTCGCCGGTGAGTTTATCGAACTCACCAACATAACTCGTCAGCGTCTTCGCCAGTTCTGCTTCGAGTTCCGTCTGTGCCTTGGTTGGCTCGCCGTCGCCGTCGATGACGTTACCGAGCAGCCAGGTGAGTTGCGAATACAGCATCGCCCCCGGCTTTGCGGCGAACACGTCGTATACCACCTTCGCCTTGGGGTTATGCAACTTCTCTTCTAGCGTCGTCAACTTCTCGCCGAACGCGGCCTCGTCCTTGAGTTGCGATTTCGCGCCGTCGTTGTCCTTGAACAACTCCTTCCGCATCCCGATCTGCTTCTGGATCGCGCGCAATCGCAATACCGTGTCCGTGAGTTGTTGGATGTGATCGCGCACTCGGAGCGCGAGGACTTCTTGCGGCTTCGCATCCGGCGGGTTCCGGATGTCGAGTGCATATGGGCTGGAATTGGGACTGATTGGAACGGTGGTGGTTTGCGGCGAGGGTCTTCCACTGAGCGTGCGAAACGTTCGCGGATCGGGCACCACCTCCAGCGTCGTTGTCTGCGATACTTTCCCGACGGTCAACCTGATGGTATACTTACCCGGCGCGGCGGGGATGTTCATGCCGGGGTTGCCGGCGTCCACCTTCGCGCCGGGGATGGTGTCCGCGCCATCATGCGTGAAGTCCCAGACGAACTTATTTAGCCCGATCTTCGCGGGCAGTTTGCGGTCCTTCTTGTCTTGGTCTTCGTCGTCGTCATCTTCACCAATGTCCTTGTCGTTGTCGGATTCCTTCTTGGCTTTGGCCTTCGCCACCAGT